>CAJOFI010000063.1:0-3944 GCA_905233595.1 uncultured Oscillospiraceae bacterium
CTGGAACCCGGACATCGTGCGTTTTCCCGGCTCCACGATCCGCTGGTATCTGGATGAGACGATCCTATGTATCGTCTGGCAGGAGGTGGAGGCGCGGGAGGTCGGCACCTTCAGCGAGGTCATCGTAGCCGACGGCTCCCAGCTTCGCCGCCGCATCGCGGGGGACGAGCCCTTCAGCCTCGCCTTTGAGACCACTACCGATTTTGCGCGCGACTGCAACGCGGTCCTGTGCCTCGGCGGAGATTTCTACCACCACGGGCGCGCCTGCGGCGTCGTGGTCTATCAGCGCCAAATCCAGCGCTTTGAGCCGGTCACCAGCGATAACTGCTATATCACCACGGACGGGGATATGCTGTTTAGCTATCGCGGGCAGTTTTCAACGCAGGAGGAGGCGGAGCAGTTCATCGCGGACAACGACGTGCTCTTCTCCCTCTGCTTCGGCCCTGTGCTCATTGACGACGGCGTGGACGTTACGCCCACGAGCTACCAGTGGGGGGAGATCAACGACAGCTACGCCCGCAGCGCCCTGGGGCTTCTCGACCGCCACCACTATCTGACCATGAACCTCAACTGCGGCCGCGCGGGCACGGAGTATTATTATCTCGCCACCCTCCGCCAGGAGGCGGACGCGATGCTCGCGCGCGGCTGCGTCAAGGCCTACGCCCTCGACGGCGGCCAGACCGCCACCACGGTCTTTAACGGCGAGCGCGTCAACCCCGTCCAGTTCGGCTGGGAAAAACCCATCAGCGACGTCATCTACTTCGCCACCGCCCTACCGAGCGCATAGCTGTTAGCGCCGAGGAGATAGCACCAAGCGCCGAGGAGATAGCACCAAGCATTGTAGGGACGAGCATCGCTCATCCGCAATTCTATAAAAAAACAGCCCCCGGACGTATGCGTCCGGGGGCTTGCTCTCCTCAAAACTCACGACTCAAAACTACGTTCAGTCCTCCATCTGTCTGCCGAGGAAGAGCGCGGCGGCCTGGGCGAGCTTGTATTCGACCTCGCCGCCGGGGGCGCTGCCGCGGGGCGAGACGAAGAGCACGCAGCCCAGCACGTCCCCCTCGGCGAGGATGGGCACCGCCACGGAGAGACAGAACTTTTCATCGGCGGTGGAGATGGGCAGGGTGCTCCCGCCGGTGAGCTGGCGGTAGGCGCTGCGCCCGTCCATGATCTCCCCGAGTTGGGGACTCACGGCCATTTCGAGCAGTTCCTTCTTCGCCCCGCCCGCCACGGCGATCACAGTGTCCCGGTCGCACACGGCGACAATGCCCCCCGCGCTCTTGCGCAGACTCTCACAAACCTGCACCGAAAAATCTGTCAACTCCCCAATCGGAGAATACTTCTTAAAAATCAGCTCCCCATCCTTATCCGTGAATATCTCCAGCGGGTCACCGTCACAGATAACATTGGCACGAAAAACCTTGTCCGGACGCTTTTCCGAGCTCTGGACTATTGTGACTTGTAAGCTATCTTTCGTGCCGGAATTAAAAGTTAAAGCCGATTCCTCCAACTTCTCTTCTGCGTTTGCTTCCCGGAGGGTTTCTTCCGGGGCTTCGGGCAGCATACCGCAGCGCAGAATGCTGTCGATGTCGGCGCGAAGAAGGATTTCCACATGATCTTCATATACCTTGATCTTATGAATGATGAGCTGGATGTCGTTTCGCTCCAGCTTTTCTTTTTTCAGAATTTCGTCGAAGAGCTCCAGCGCGGTCTTGGCTGCACGGTTGACCCGGATGATCGTGTTGCGCCTGTCCACGGTCAAGTCGATTTGATTTTGAAGTCCTGCAATCCGCTGTGCAAGATCATTCTCGAGTTCATCATAGGTCTCCTCCAGAATCGCCTCCTGCTCAGGGTGCTTGACAAGATCCCGGATTCGCTGACGCTTCGTGGCCTTGAGTTCTTCTTGAAGCTGCGATAAAATCTCTTCAAGATTGTCGGCGCGCCGTTCCGTCTCCTGGACATCTTCTGCCTCTTTTTCCAGATCTGCATTGAGACGATCCAACATATCCGCAGAATTGTCCCTGACTTTCTGAATGTACAGCTTCAACAGCGCGTCCAGTCTGTCTGCACGAATATGGTGGCTGGTGCAGGCTTTGAGTCCGCGGCGATGGTAGAGTCCGCAACGGTAGGCGTCCTTGAGATCGGCACGGCTCATGGCAAACATGGGGCTTCCACAGTCACCGCACGCAAGGAAACCGGAATAGGTGTTGTCATATTTTTTCTGGCCGCGATAGTTACCGGTTGAGCGACTCTCCAGCAATGCGCGCACCAGGGCGAAGTCCCGATAGCTGATGATCGCCTGGTGGTGATTCTCAATCACGATATGCTCGCTCTCATCCTTTTTGACATCCTTGCCGTTGATTTTTTTGCGCGTGTATTTACTCGCACGCATGGTGCCGATGTAAAAATCATTGGTGAGAATGCCTTGAACCGTCGCAATTGACCAAACGGCTTTGACCGGTCGTTTGTAGTCCTTGCCTTCAGCTTCCTTTCGTTCCCGCTCCGACATACGTGGGGTCGGAAGGCCTTCGTCAGTCAGATAGTTTGCTATTTTTTTATAGCCCCATCCGTCGATGTAGAGGCGGAAAACCGTCCGCACGATCTCGGCTTCTGTGGGAACGATCTCAAATTCCTGCTTTGGGGTAATGATATACCCGTATGGCGCGGCGCAGATCCACTTACCGTCCTTCTGACGGCGCTGAACGACAGCTTTTACTTTCTTGGAGGCGTCTGTGACCGGCATCTCGTTGATCAGAAACTGAAACTGGATTTTCAGCCAATCATCGTCATTGGGAAAGTCGATCCCGTCTCCGATGGAGATGATACGCACGCCGGCTTCGCGCAGATCCTCCAACTCCACCAGGCCGTGACCGTTGCGGCGGGAGAATCGGGAAAAATCCTTGACCACCAGAATGTCGTATGTGTGATTGAGCAGCCCCTTGCGCATTCTCTGATAGCTTTCGCGCTGCCCGAAGGTGTAGCCGGAGCGATCACGATCCTCAAAGAAGCTCAGGCTGCTGCCGGGGAACTTTTCTTTCACGAAGTCGGTAATAATCGCCTTCTGGTTTTCGATAGAAGTATTATCCCGATCCAACTCTTCATCTACAGAGATTCGGCAATATCCGGCAATATCAAATCGTTCTATCAATTTAGAAAACTCCCTTCTCCGATGATACAGATAACATTGTAATATAAGAGCTGTGAAACTGCAAGAGGAAAAAGAGGGTGCCGCAGAATACGACACCCTCAAACCTGTGTTATTCGCTACCAATCTGTGCAGATGATGCCATACAGCGCAGGCGGTTATACACCAGCAGTTGACTCGTGAGCTCGGTCAGGTCTTGACTTCCTGAGACATATACAACCGGAAGATAACGCTTTTCTTTGTACTCTGCAAAAAGCTGCTGCAACTGAGCTTGCACGGCAGAATCTGCGTGTTCGGCTCTGGTGAGCCATACCTCGACGCATTTTGCGGGAGCGTTAATATGGATATCGATCGCGGCTCACCTCCTGTCCATAGTTTGCCCGATTGACTATCAATCAAAACAAGCTCTCATCAACCGAGCTGATATGGAACTGTGCAGAAATAATCTGACTTCACGGGCTTGGCTCCCCCTTTTGGGGGAGCTGTCGAGCGAGCTTGCGAGCGAGACTGAGAGGGCGTTTCGAGGCGTATGCATGGCGGAAGCCCCTCTCCGTCATTTGCCTCGCGGGAGATCGGCAAATGCCACCTCCCCCAGAGGGAGAGGCAAGGCGCATGATTTACAGTTTCTTCATTCATGCGTTTGTCGTGGACAGGGCACAAAAACTGTTGACCCCTTCGCGTCAAAATGGTAAAATAAACGTAACTATTCAGTCGCCCCGCAATTAGGGGGAGTTCAGAGGGGGAACGCCTCTGATTTTTCGCCTCGGAAGGCGAAAAAGAAATTAAAATCCGTTTT
>CAJOFI010000063.1:4084-9256 GCA_905233595.1 uncultured Oscillospiraceae bacterium
GCCTTGATCCGACGAAAATTTGCTCGGCATCCGCTCTCGCCGGATTTAATCAGCGCTTCCCTAACTGTTCAGTCCCCATCAAGGGGACTGAACAGTTACAAATAAACATTGTTCACATCCCGCGAGGAGGAGAGCTATGAAGGCTAATTTTCTGGCGCGATTTCTGCTGGCACTACTGGTGCTGGCGATTTTCGGCGCCTATTCCTACGTCCGCGCGTCCTATACGCCATACAGCGAAGAGCTTGAACAAGCCCGCCGGGCGAGCGAAGCGCCCATCGCCATCGCCGTGACGCCGCAGGCGCTGATCCCGGAGGCGGCGCCGGTCGCCGCCGCAGCCGAAGAGAGCGCCGCGCCGGAGCCCACGCCGGAACCGACCCCCGACCCCGATTCTCCCGCCGGCCGCGCCGCCGCGCTGGGGCTGCCCGCCCCGCCGGAGATCGACGTGACGAGCTGGGAGTACACCCTCGTCAACGGCGAGCACTCCATCGGACAGTACGCGCCGGAGCAGCTCGGCTACCTCAACCAGACCGCCGACGCCGACGATATTCAGACGAGCTACAACCCAAATCGCTGCCCCGTGGATTACCGCATCGCGCAATACCTGCTGGATTTCGCGCTCGGCTGCCGGGAGGCGGGGCTGCCGATCTACCTCTCCTCGGGCTACCGCAGCTACAACGACCAGGCGGCAAACTTCCGCCGCATCTGCGAGAACAACGGCATTTCCGACGGCAAGATCAACGGCTACTACGTCACCATGCCCGCCGGCTGCAGCGAGCACCAGCTCGCCCTCTGCTGTGACATCACGGATAAGTACTACGCCACCAAGCGCGACGATACCGTGGCCAGCCCCACCATCGACTGGCTGCAGGAGCACTGCGCGGAGTACGGCTTCATCCACCGCTTCCCCGATGGCAAGCAGGACATTACGGGCGTGATGAACGAGAGCTGGCACTTCCGCTATGTCGGCGTGGAGGCTGCGACCTATATCACGGAAAACCATCTTGTGCTGGAGGAGTTTCTGGCGCTCTATGGAGTGGAGTGAGTGACGATGAAGCGTGTTTTTCAACTGATTTTCGCCTTTTTGCTGGCGCTCGGCGCAGTTATGATGGCGCTCGATTCCTGTACGCCGCAGCCCGCGCAAAGGGAGAGCGCCCCCACTGCGCCACCGCAGAGCGAGGAAACTGCCGCACCGCCCGTTCCGGTCGAGACGGCGGCGCCCGTCGAGGAGGCCACGGTGGAGGAGAGCAGCCCCCTTGAGACCGCGTCTCCGGCGGAGACGCCCGCGGCGAAGTCCATGGCGGAGATGACGCCGTCTGAGCGCGCCGCCGCCTGGGGGCTGCCCGAGCCGCCCGCCGGGGTGGATCTGAGCGCACGGGAGTTCAAGCTCGCAAACAGCTACAACAGCATCACCGACCAGCGCCCCAACCACAGCTATGGCGCGGGCGTCATCGTGGACGCGGTTTCGGACGAGGCCTTCAACAGCTTCGTCGGCGACTGCATTGCAGCGGGCTACGGCGTCAACGCCTTCCGGGGCTATCTGGATTACTGGACGGTGCTGGAAAATTACTACGAGCCCGAGGTCTATGCCCACGGCGCCTACTATGCAGCGAGCGTCACCCACGTCCCCGGCTGCAACGACCATCAGACCGCCCTCTGCGTAGATCTCCGCCTCGGCGCGGGGGACGCGGGCATCGACTTTCGCGGCACCGAGGCCTGGGACTGGTTGATCAGCCACTGCGCGGACTATGGCATCATCCTCCGCTACCCCGAGGGGCAGGAGAGCTGGTACGGCCACGCCTGCATGAATCCCTGCCACTTCCGCTACGTCGGCGTGGAGCCCGCAAAGTACATCATGGAAAATAACATCACCCTTGAGCAGTTCATGCTTCTCTACGATTGGGATGCTATCTACGTTCCCGGGGTGAACTGATACGATCCTTCAATTGAAGAAGCAGATAAAAACCGAGGCACCGGAAAGCGAAGTCTTCCGGTGCCTCGGTTTATGACGGGCGGGAAACGAGCGAGCCCCCGTCTGGGAGGGCTCAATCGCTGCGAGAATCGAGCTTTCCCCATTATAGCAGCATACTTCAAAAATAGAAAGCTTTTTTTGCCTGCTGGAAACGTAGAATTTTCCATGCGCAAATTGTGCAAATAGGGGAAAAACAACGACTGATTTTGCGCTTGAATTGACAGAAATGACCGAAAGTGATAGGATGGCACAAGGTAGTGGAAGGCTTCCCGCAAGCGCGGAGCCTCCTGACTGCACAATAAAAATTTATGAAAGGAAATCACCATGAAAAAAGTACTGTCACTGATTCTCACCCTCGCAATGGTCTTTGCCCTCGCTGCCGTCGGCGGCACCGCCTCTGCGGCCGGGAAAGTCCAGCTCACCATCTTCAACTCCAAGATGGAGATCCAGAGCCAGCTCGAGGAGATGGCGGAGGAGTACTCCAAGGCTCACGGCGTTGAGGTCGAGGTCTACTACTCCAGCGATACCGTCGCGGCTCACATGTCCACCAAGTACGCCTCCAACGATCCCTACGTCCTCGCCATGGTTGACGCGAAGGACATCTACTCCCTCGGACCCGACCACGCCCTCGATCTGAGCGATCAGGACTGGGTCGCCGAGACCAGCCAGGCCATCTCCGTTGACGGCGCCGTCCTCGGCTTCCCCGTCTGCGTAGAGGCGCGCGGCCTGCACTACAACGCCGCCGCCATCGAGGCCATCACCGGCGAGGCGTTCGACCCCGCTTCCGTCAAGACCACCGCTGATCTCCAGGCTGTCATCGACAAGCTGGTTGCCGGCGGCATGGAGGCTCCTGTCGGCCTGCAGAAGGAAGACTGGTCCCTCGGCGCCCACTTCTTCGCCTCCGTCTACGAGATGCATGACGACCCCGACGCCTTCATCGCCGGCATCAAGGACGGCTCCATCAAGCTGGCTGAGGACGAGGTCTTCAATGCCCTGATGGACACCTTCGACGTGCTCAAGGCCAACAACTACGCCAAGTCCGCCCCCATCTCCGCTGAGCGCGAGGTCACCGAGATGATGCTCGGCGAGGGCGATCTGGCCTTCAAGTACGGCGGCAACTGGGACTGGTCCAACATCAAGGACTTTGCTGAGGACGCTGACCTCGGCATGATGCCCATCCCCTGCGATCTCGAGGGCTGCAATGAGAAGCTCATCGGCGGCGGCTCCAAGTACTTCTTCATCGACAAGAGCGTCTCCGCCGAGCAGCAGCAGGCCGCGAAGGACTTCCTCAACTGGCTCATCTTCGACGAGGAGGGTCAGGACTTCCTGGTCAACACCTGCGCGCTGGTTCCCGCCTTCGCGAACATCACCCTGCCCGTGTCCGATCCTCTCGGCGCCTCCGTCAAGGCCTTTGCCGACGCTGACGCTCTGATCGGCAACTACAACTACCTGCCCGACGACCACTACGCCAAGATCGGCGCTTCCTTCCAGAAGTACCTCGCCGACCAGATCGACCGCGCCGGCTTTGCCGATGAGGTCACCGCTTACTGGGCCACCGCCGAAGTCGGCGCCCACTGATTCCGGTCAACGGCTCACCGGCGTTTCCCTCACCGATGGGCGAAAAACCAGGGGGATGTGAAAAATCACGTCCCCCCTTCCTTTTTGCGTCTGAAAACACCGCGCCTCCGTCTGCATGGTACCGCTCGCGTGCAGGCTGCCCATTTTGAGCGGTAGTAAGGAAAGAGAGCTTTTATGAAGCAAAATACGACCTCCTACAAGGTCAGGCAATATCTGATGTTCGGCGGCGTGGGGACGGCTTTGTTCCTGTGCGTCGTCATCGTGCCCTTCCTCTACGGCCTGTATCTGACCTTTACGAGCTGGGACGGCGTCAGCCTTACCAAGCCCTTTGTCGGCTTTGCCAACTTCGCCGCCGCGTTCTCGGATAAGGATTACTGGCTCGCCATGGGGCGCACCGTGATCTACTCCGTCTTCGCGGTCGTGCTCATCAACATCGTCGCCTTCGCCCTCGCCTCCCTCGTCACGAGCGGCGTCAAGGGGCAGAACTTCTTCCGCGCCGGCTTCTTCGTGCCGAACCTCATCGGCGGCATCGTGCTGGGCTATGTGTGGAAGTTCGTCTTTAACCGCGCCTTCGTCGCCATCGCCAAGGCTGCCGGGAACGCGGCCGCCGGTTCTCTGCTCGCAACGCCGAACGGCGCCATGTTCTGCCTGATCGTGGTCTCCGTCTGGCAGTACGCGGGCTACATGATGCTCATTTACGTCGCGGGCTTCATGAGCGTGTCCAAGGACGTGCAGGAGGCTTCGCTGATCGACGGCTGCACCCCCTTCCAGGCCATGAAGAACGTCACCATCCCCCTCATGCGCTCGAGCTTCGTGCAGTGCATCTTTCTGAGCATCACCCGCTGCTTCGTGGTGTACGACGTGAACCTCTCGCTGACCAAGGGCGAGCCCTTCGGCTCCTCCGTGCTCGCGGCCATGCACGTCTACAACCAGGCGTTTACCTATAAAAACTACGGTCTCGGCCAGGCCGAGGCTCTGATCCTCTTCCTGGTTTGCGCCATCGTCGGCGTCACCCAGGTCATGGTCGGCAAGAAAGGAGAGGTCGAAGCATGATGACCGAGAACGAAAAGGCCGCGCGCCAGAAAAAGATCGCCCACGCCATTATGTGGGTCGTGCTGCTCGTGCTGTTTTTCTGCTTTATCTTCCCCTTCTTCCTGGTCGTGATCAACGCCTTCAAGTCCAAGGCCGACATCACCGCCGCGCCCCTCGCCCTGATCGGTCGGCACGGCTTCACGCTCAAGAACTTCCCCGAGGCGATGAAGAAGATGAAGTTCTGGACGGTGTTCGGAAACTCCCTGCTCATCACCTCCTGCGCCACGGTCTTGACGATCCTCGTCTCCTCCATGAACGCCTTCGTCATCGTGCGCAACAACTGGAAGTTCTGCACGCTGATCTTCTCGCTGATGATCGCCTCGATGGTCATCCCCTTCCAGGTGCTGATGGTTCCCCTGGTGAGCGTCTACGGCGGCATCCTCAACGTGCTCAACCACCGCATCACCTTGATTTTGATGCACGTCGGCTTCTCGGTGTCGATGGCGATGTTCATGTTCCACGGGGCGATCAAGACCAACATCCCGCTTGCCCTTGAGGAGGCCGCCACGATCGACGGCTGCACCCGCTGGCAG
>CAJOFI010000064.1:0-5169 GCA_905233595.1 uncultured Oscillospiraceae bacterium
GCCCGTCGCGAGTCCTTCGCCCACGCCCGCCGCCGTGTCCCCGACCCCGGCCGCGCAGGCGACGGCGGCGCCCACCGCGACGCCCTTCCCCGTCCTGCCCACGCCGACGCTGCAGCCGGAGCACAGCATCGGCCGCAACGGGAGCCTTGTGGGCGTGGTGGTGATCGCCTCGGTCGTGGCGCTCGCCGTGATCGGCGCTTACGTCTTCATCATGAACCGCGGCGGCTTCGAGCTGGCGGAGGAAAAGCTCGCAAAGCTCTTCCGGCGGCGCAGGCGGTGATCAGCGTCCGGCTCTTGGGAGCTTGCGAAAAAAGGAGGAACGCTCTTGTATCGGAAACGTGTGACCTGGATATTGGTGATGGCGGTGCTGTGCCTGGTGCTCTACACCGTGGTGCGCTCCCGGGCGGAGAGTAAGACCGAGGTGATTGTCGGCGGTGTGGACGGCGGCATCATCCACAGCGACAGCGTGAATTTCACCGCGCTCAACGCAAGCCCCACCCCCGAGCCGACCGAGGACATCTGGCCGGACATCGACATCACGCAGGCGCAGTACTCGCTGATAAACTCCGACCCCTCCCACCTGCTCTCCTCGAGCTATATGCCGGATGTGACCGAGATCTCCGGCAGCCAGTACCACATGATGTTTGAATCCGCCGCGCTTCCCCATCTGGAGGAGATGCTGCAGGATCTGCGTGACAACGGCTTTTCCGTCTACATCGGCAGCGCCTACCGCTCCTACTCCTATCAGAAGCAGCTCTTCGACGGCATGGCTTACAGCCTCGCGGTGAACATGGGCATCGAGGGCAAGGAGATCTGGCTGCTGCCCGAGTACCAGCAGGCGGTGGAGAAGGCCAAGAAGATCACGATGGAGCCCGGCGCGTCCGAGCACCAGCTCGGTCTCGCGGTCGATCTCTACGACCGGCACTACAACTCCCCCCTCGTCTACGAGAACATGAACCAGAAGTTCTATGAGTACCTCGACTCCATCTGCGCCAAGTACGGCTTCATCAAGCGCTACCCCACCCGCAAGCTCCTGCTCACCGGCTGGGACGAGCCCTGGCACTACCGCTACGTCGGCGTCGAGGCCGCGACCTTCATCATGGAGCAGGGCATCTGCTACGAGGAGTTCTATAAGCACTATAACCCGGACTTTCAGTATTGAGCGGCGCAGGGGACGAGCATTGCTCGTCCGAGTACCCGTAGCGCCGATCATTGATCGGCGGGGTACGTGTGGCCAGTGGCCGGCGAAGAGAAAAAGTTCCTCTGCGCCGCAAAAAAAGCTTGCATTATTCGGGTTTCGGTGGTATGATGACACAGTAAGATTCGTATTCCATGGAGTGGGTTGAAAGACCCACTCCTTTTTAGTGAACAATTGAGGTGAAACCATGAGCAAGCTTACCGAGAAGCTCTCCGCCCTGGTGCGCCCGGTGGTGGAGGACGAGGGCTGCAGCCTCTGGGACGTGGAATACGTCCGCGAGGCCGGCACCTGGTATCTGCGCGTATATATTGATAAGGAAGGCGGCGTCGGCATCGACGACTGCGAGCGCATCAGCCGCCGCCTCGACCCCATCCTCGACGAGGAAGACCCCATCCCGGAAAGCTACGTCTTCGAGGTCGGCTCCGCCGGGGCGGAGAGGGAGCTCAAGCGCCCGTCGGACTTTACGCAGTTCATGGGGCATGAGGTGGAGCTTAGGCTCTACCGCCCGCTCGACGGGAAGAAGAGCTTTGTCGGCGCGCTCTGCGGCTATGCCGACGGGAGCGTGAGCATCCGCGTCGGCGGCGAGACGCTGACGTTTGACAAGGCGCAGGTTGCAAAAGTGCATCTGCACGTTTCATTCTAAATCTTTCGCAATTGAGAACTCGCGCTTATCACAGCGGGCTTTGGCCCGCTTTGGTCGCCGCGAGGGCTCGCGCAGCTCGCCTTAAAGAGTTTTTGAGGCGGCAGAGCCACCTCAAAAACGATTAGAATCCCTTCGGGGCAGGTATCTTTGCTCTGTGCGAAGATTGTATTTCGGTACTCATTTTGAACAGGAGAGAGAAGCAGCATGAACGCAGAATTCTTTGAAGCCATTGAGGATATCGAGAAGGAAAAGGGCATCCCGCGCGGCTATATGTACGATAAGATCCGCCAGGCGATGCTGACCGCCTTCCGGCGCGACAATCCCGAGTGTGAGGACAACGTGGAGATCGTTCTCGACGAGGACAAGAAGCGCATCGAGATGAACGTCATGAAGACCGTCGTGGACGAGGTCGCAGACCCCAACCACGAGATCAATCTCGAGAGCGCGCGCAAGTACAGCCGCCGCGCCCGTCTCGGCGACGTCGTCCCCATCCCGGTGGAGACCAAGAAGTTTGGCCGCATCGCCGCCCAGTCGGCAAAGCAGGTCATCATCCAGGGCATCCGCGAGGCCGAGCGCGGCCTGGTCTATGAGGAGTTCACCTCCAAGGAGCATGAGATCCTCACCGGCATCGTCAGCCACATCGAGCCGAGAAACGGCGCGGTGTCCATCCGCATCTCCTCCAACAGCGAGTTCACCGAGGCGATGCTCAGCGCGAGCGAGTGCATCAAGGGCGAAACGCTCACCGAGGGCGACCACATCAAGGTCTATGTCGTCGAGGTGCGCAACTCCACCCGCGGCCCCCAGGTGCTGCTCTCCCGCACGCATCCGGGGCTGGTCAAGCGCCTGTTTGAGCTGGAGGTGCCCGAGATCTTTGACGGCACGGTGGAGATCAAGTCCATCGCCCGCGAGGCCGGCAGCCGCACCAAGATGGCCGTCTGGTCGGCCGATTCCAACGTCGATCCCATCGGCTCCTGCGTCGGCCCGCGCGGCGGGCGTGTCGCCGCCATCGTAAACGAGCTCGGCGGCGAGAAGATCGACATCGTGAAGTATTCCGAGTCGCCCGAGGAGTACATCGCGGCGGCGCTCTCCCCCTCCGAGGTCGTGAGCGTCACCATGCTGGAGGACGGCAAGAGCTGCCGCGTCATCGTGCCGGACAGCCAGCTCTCCCTCGCCATCGGCAAGGAGGGGCAGAACGCCCGCCTCGCCGCAAAGCTCACCGGCTTCAAGATCGACATCAAGCCCCAGAGCGAGGCATAACAGTTTTCAGTTTTCAGATTTCAGAAGCGCCCGCGGCGCCCCGGTATTTCAATCCGTCGCGCAGCGACACCGCAATTATTCATTATTCATTTTTCAGTTTTCAGTCTTCATTATCGACGTAAGGAGGCAGTCCTGTGCAAAAGAAGATCCCCATGCGGCAGTGCCTGGGCTGCCGCGAGATGAAGCCCAAGCGTGATCTGATCCGCGTGGTGCGCTCCCCCGAGGGGGCGATCGCGCTTGATTTCAAGGGCAAGGCCAACGGGCGCGGCGCTTACGTCTGCCCCGACGAGCAGTGCCTCAAAAAGGCCGTGAAGGCCAGGGCGCTCGAGCGCGCCTTCTCCTGCCAGATCCCGCAGGAGGTCTATGAGGCGCTCACAGCGCAGATGGAGCGTGGCGAATGAGAGAGAAAACGCTTAAATTCCTCGGCCTGATGCGAAAGGCCATGGCGCTCGAGCCCGGGGAGAACAGCAGCGGCGAGGCCGTGCGCGGCGGAAAGGGAAAGCTCCTGCTGCTCGCTTCCGACGCCTCGCCCAACGCCCGCAAGCGCGCCGAGAGCTATACCGCCGCGCGAAGCTGCCTGCTGCTGGAGCTGCCCTTCACCAAGGCAGAGCTGGGCGGCGCCCTCGGCATGGGGGACTGCTCGATGGCGGCGGTGACGGAGCTGGGCTTCGCGAACGCCCTCGTCAAGCGCCTTGCGGAGCTGGAGCCCGCGCGCTACGGCGGAACCGCCGAAGAGGTCGCGCGCCGCTTCTCCAAAGCCGAACGGCGGCGGCGCGAGACGGTCAAAGAGAGAAACAAGTGGAACGGAAAAAGGAGGACTAACGGATGAGCCTGATTAAGTATAGAGTTCGTGAGGTGGCGAAGGATTTTAACGTACCCTCCAAGGATATTGTGAAGATCCTCACGGATTATCTCACAGCTCCCAAGAGCACCGCCCAGGTGCTGGAGAATCACGAGCTGGACGTTATCTTCGAGTATATGACCCAGCACAACCAGGCCGAGAGCCTGGAGCAGATCTTCAAGACCCCGGCTCCCAAGCCCGTCGAGGAGAAGAAGCCGGAGGCGAAGCCCGCCCAGCCGCAGCAGCAGCGCAAGCCCGCCCAGGGCGCAAAGGCCGCGCAGCCCCAGCAGAAGGCACCCGCGCAGCCCCAGCAGAAGGCGCCCGCGCAGCCCCAGCAGCAGTCCAGGCAGGAGAAGCCCAACAAGCCCCACACGCCGCGCCAGGTGGCGGAAAAGCGCGTGGTGGACACCCGCGGCGGCGCTTCCGTGAACATCGAGAAGTACAACGAGAAGTTTGAGGATATGGCCGGGGCGAGGAACGTCGGCGGCAGCGGCCGCAACGGCGGCAATTTCTCCGGCGGCAAGAAGGAGAAGATCGGCGGCAAGAACAAGCAGCGCCAGCAGGCCCCCTCCTCCAAGCGCCGCCAGGAGGAGCGCGACAAGATGCAGAAGCTGCAGCTTGAGATCGCGCGCAAGCAGCAGCTCAAGGTCGAGATCCCGGACGAGATCGCCGTGGGCGAGCTGGCCGCCCGGATGAAGAAGACCGCCTCCGAGGTCATCAAGCAGCTCATGAAGCTCGGCGTGTTCGCCTCCGTGTCGGAGATCATCGACTACGACACTGCGGCCGTCGTCGCGATGGAGCTCGGCTGCAAGGTGGAGAAGGAAGTCATCGTCACCGTGGAGGAGCGCCTGATCGACGACCACGAGGACAAGGCCGAGGATCTCAAGCCCCGCGCCCCCGTCGTGGTGGTCATGGGTCACGTTGACCACGGCAAGACCTCCCTGCTCGACTACATCCGCCACGCGAACGTCGTCTCCGGCGAGGCCGGCGGCATCACGCAGCACATCGGCGCCTACACCGTGGAGATCAACGGCAGCCCCATCACCTTCCTCGACACCCCGGGTCACGAGGCCTTCACCTCCATGCGCGCCCGCGGCGCCATGGTCACCGATATTGCGATCCTCGTCGTGGCCGCAGACGACGGCATCATGCCCCAGACCGTGGAGAGCATCAACCACGCCAAGGCGGCGAACATCCCCGTCGTGGTCGCCATCAACAAGATGGATACCG
>CAJOFI010000064.1:5183-9003 GCA_905233595.1 uncultured Oscillospiraceae bacterium
CGTCAGCGAGGAGTGGGGCGGCGACACGATCATCTGCCCGATCTCCGCCAAGACCGGCATGGGCATCGAGAACCTGCTGGAAAACCTCGTCGTTCTCGCCGAGGTGCAGGAGCTCAAGGCCAATCCCAACCGCGCCGCCAAGGGCACCGTCATCGAGGCGCGGCTTGACAAGGGGCGCGGCCCCATCATGACCGTGCTCGTGCAGAACGGCACCCTCAAGCTCGGCGACATCATCATCGCCGGGACGGCTGTCGGCCGCGTGCGCACGATGATCAACGACAAGGGGCAGCGTGTCAGCGAGGCCGGCCCCTCCACCCCGGTGGAGATCTCCGGTCTGTCCGAGGTGCCCAGCGCGGGCGACGTGTTCAACGCCGTCGCCGACGAGCGCATGGCGCGTGAGCTTGCCGAGGAGCGCCGTGTCGCCGCGTCGAAAAACGCCATGCCCGGCGCCAAGAAGGTCAGCCTGGAAGACCTGTTCAGCCAGATCCAGGCCGGTGAGATGAAGACGCTGAACCTCATCGTCAAGGCCGACGTGCAGGGTTCTGCCGAGGCGGTCAAGAGCTCGCTGGAGAAGATCTCCAACGACGAGGTGCGCGTCAAGGTCATCCACAGCGCCGTCGGCGCGATCAACGAGAGCGACGTGATGCTCGCCGCCACCTCCGGCGCGATCATCGTGGGCTTCAACGTCCGCCCGGACAACGCCGCGCGCGACAGCGCCGCAAGAAGCAACGTCGATATGCGCATGTACCGCGTCATCTACGACTGCATCAACGAGATCGAGGCCGCCATGAAGGGCATGCTCGCCCCCAAGTTCCGCGAGGCGATCATCGGCCACGCCGAGGTGCGCGAGACCTACAAGGTCTCCAAGGTCGGCACCGTCTGCGGCTGCTACTGCACCGACGGCAAGATCCAGCGCGGCTGCGAGGTGCGCGTCCTGCGCGACAACATCGTCATTCACGAGGGCAGCCTCGCCTCCCTGCGCCGCTTCAAGGACGACGTGCGCGAGGTGGCCAGCGGCTACGAGTGCGGCATGCAGGTCGAGAAGTTCAACGACATCAAGGTCGGCGACATCATCGAGTGCTTCGTGATGGAGCAGATTACTTGAATCCGCAGGGGGATGTGAAAAATCACATCCCCATAGTTTTGAGTTCTGAGTGCTGAGTTTTGAGGAGAACGGATAAAAAAAGCATCTGCTGAAAGCCGGTTTCCGGGAACGCGGCAGATAGAAGTCGAGGTTTTGATATGACTGCAAAGTCTCGACTTTTTCAGGGGCACTCTTTCAGCCACTGTAGTCATTCACAGAAAGGATCTCAAAACTCAAAACTCACGACTCAAAACCGGGGCTTACAAAAACGGAGTTTTTTCACAGACCCCTGCGCAATGCGAAGGAGAATACCATGCCATCCAATAAACTTGCCAGAACCAATGACGATATCCAGTTTGTGCTCTCCAAGCTCCTCCCCCAGGTCAAGGACCCGCGCGTGCAGCAGGGCATGATCAGCGTCACCCGCGTGGAGACCACGGGCGATCTGCGCTATGCCAAGGTGTGGCTGAGCGTGCTGGGCATGCGCGACGAGAAGGAGTTCAAGCGCGGGCTCAAATCCGCCGCGGGCTGGCTGCGGCACGAGATGGGCAGCGCCATGAGCCTGCGCTACACGCCGGAGCTGGTCTTTGAGATCGACCACAGCATCGAGTACGGCGCGCACATCAACGACGTGCTCAACTCCCTGGACATCCGGCACGACAGCGAGGACGAGACATGAACTACCGGGAATGTGCCAGGCTCCTCCGGGAGCAGGATCAGCTCCTTCTCATCACGCACCGGGAACCGGACGGCGACACGGTGGGCAGCGCCGCCGCGCTCTGCTGCGCCCTGCGGCGCATCGGCAAGAGCGCGTGGCTGTACCCGAACCCGGGCTTTACCCGCAAGGTCGCGCCCTATCTCGAGGGGCTCGTCGCGCCGGAGGGCTTTCGGGAGAGCTGCCGCGTCACGATCGACCTTGCCGACGAGAAGCTCTATCCCCCCGGCTTTGCGGGGGACGTGCTGCTGTGCATCGACCACCACGGCAGCAACACCCACTACGCCGAACACGAGCTGCTGCACCCGGAGAAGTCCGCCTGCGGTCAGATCGTGCTCGAGCTCATCAAATGCCTCTGCGGGGACGTGACCGAGCGCGAGGCGACGCTGCTGTACATCGCCGTCACGACCGACACCGGCTGCTTCCAGTACGCCAATACCGACTGCCATACCCTCTCCGCCGCCTCGGAGCTTCTGCGCCTCGGGGCGAAGCAGCATGAGGTGAGCCAGGTCTTTTTCCGCAAGGTCTCCCCCTCCCGACTCCGGCTCGAGGGGCTGATCTACTCCAATCTGCGCTTCTACCGCAGCGGCCAGATCGTCGCCGCCGTCGTCACGCAGGATATGCTGCGCGAGAGCGGGGCTCGCGCGAGCCTCTCCGGGCGCGCCGAGGGCAGCACATTGAACCTCACGATCCGCGAGCAGCCCGACGGCGCGAGCCGCGTCTCCGTCCGCTCCAACCCCGGCGTCAACAGCTGCGCGATCTGCGCGGCCTTCGGCGGCGGCGGGCATGAGATGGCGGCGGGCTGCAACATCTCCGCGCCGCCCGAGAAGGCGCTTGCGATGCTGCTGGACGTGATCGGGGAGCTGGTGCCATGAACGGCATCCTGCTGATCGACAAGCCCGCAGGCTGGACGAGCAGCGACGTGGTGGCAAAGCTGCGCGGCGTGCTGCACGAAAAGCGCATCGGGCACTCCGGCACCCTCGACCCGATGGCGACGGGGCTGCTGGTGCTCTTCGTCGGGCGGGCGACCCGCGCGGCGGAGTTTGCCGAGAGCCACGACAAGCGCTATCTCGCCGCGCTGCGCCTCGGGCTTTCGACCGATACGCAGGACATCACCGGAAAGCCCGTCGGCGGTTCGCCGCGCCCGGTCTCCCGGGAGGAGCTGGAGGCAGTGCTGGGGCACTTTCGCGGGGAGATTCTCCAGGTGCCGCCCATGTACTCCGCCATCAAGCGCAAGGGGCAGAAGCTCTATGAGATCGCGCGGCGCGGCGGCGAGGTGGAGCGCGAGGCGCGCCCGGTGAGCATCCGCGCGCTCGAGATCGTGGGCGCGGAAAACGGGGACTGGCTTTTGGACGTGCGCTGCTCGAAGGGCACTTATGTGCGCACGCTCTGCCACGATATTGGCGAGGCGCTGGGCTGCGGCGGCTGCATGAGCGCGCTCAGGCGCACGGAGGCGGGCGATTTTAAGCTCAAGAACGCCCACACGCTCGAGCAGGTGATCGACGCCGCCGCGCGCGGCGAGGCGGAAGCCCTGCTTCTGCCGGTGGACAGGCTCTTTGCCCGCTATCCGGGGCTCAAGGTCAGCCCCACGGGCGAAAGGAAGGTGCGCTGCGGCAACAGGCTGCGCACGGCGAGCCCCGAGGGGAGCTACCGCCTGTACAGCGAGAGCGGGGAATTTCTGGCGCTCGTCGCCATCAAAAACGGAGAGATGAGAACTCTGAAAAGCTTTTTCGAGGTCTCATGAGAGAGAACATGGACGAAATCAAACGGGTCATTGCGCTGGGATTTTTTGACGGCGTACACATCGGCCACGCGGCGCTGCTGAACCGGACGAAGGAGCGCGCGCGCGAGCTTGCCGCCGTGCCCTCGGTGCTGAGCTTCGACGTGCACCCGGACACGCTGGTCTTCCACCGCGAGGTGCCGCTTATCAACAGCGCCATCGGGCGGGAGGAGCTGATCCGTCGGGAGTTTGGGATTGAGAACGTGGTGTTCCTGCATTTTTCGGAGCACACGATGCGCAT
>CAJOFI010000065.1 GCA_905233595.1 uncultured Oscillospiraceae bacterium
GCGAGGCCTCGCGCCGACCAAAGCGGGCCTAAGCCCGCTGCGATAAGCGCGAGTGTCCCTCTAACTGTTCAGTCCCCATAAAGGGGACTGAACAGTTACCTGAAAACTATAAAAATCGAAGCTTTTCAAAGCTCCCGCTTCTCGTAGATGCGGATGGAGAGCAGCCAGGAGAGGGCGAAGAGGGCGAGCGCAATCAGCGGCAGCAGCCACACGGCGCCGGGCGCGGCGTCGGCAGGCGCGGCCGAGAGCGCGTTTGCGCCGATGATCCCCAGCGCCAGGATCACGCCGATAAAGACGTAATAGACGAAGCGCCCCTTCTCCACGCCCCAGCGCAGCGTGACCGGGATCATGACCGCCGGGGTGAGCAGCCCCACACAGGGCAGCAGACAGACAAGCTCCCCGAGCTTCTCCGCGTTTCCCCGGGGCAGCAGCACCGCCGCCTGTAGGCCGACCGTGAGCAGATAGAGCACGAGAAAGCAGAAGGCCGTCATCAGATAGCGCTCGTTCACCTGCGTCCGGCGGGATACCGGCATTGCGTCGCACATGCGGTTCCAGCCGTCCCGCTCCTCATAGGAGATGAGCGTCACGGGCAGGATGCCCGCGAAGAGCACCGGGTAAACGGCGAAGAAAAAGTTGTCGTCGCTCGCGACCAGGCTCACGCCGAGAAAGACCGCGCTCATGAGCAGCAGCATTCTCCCGTATTCCCAGATCATGTAAAAGTCCTTGCGGATCAGCCCCTTCACTGTTCTCCCTCCTTCACCATCAGCACGAACAAGTCCTCGATGCCCACCGGCTCCGCCGACACGCCGGACGGAACCGCCTTGCGATGCACGATGGCGGTGACCCCGTAGGGCGTTGCGCGGCGCCCGATGACCGACGCGGGATCGAGCGCGGCAAAGTCGCTTTTGGATAGCTGCAACAGGGCGTACTGCTGGCGCAGGGCGTCCTTCTCCTCGCATAAAAGCAGCCGCCCCTTGTGCAGGAAGGCCACGTAGTCGCAGAGCTTCTCGAGATCGGATACGATGTGCGAGGAGATGAGCACCGCGTGATCCTCCCGACGGGCAAAGTCCGAGAACAGCTCCACCACCTCGTCGCGCACCACGGGATCGAGGCCGGAGGTCGGCTCGTCGAGGATGAGGAGCTTTGCCCGGTGGCTCAGCGCGACGGCGATCGCGAGCTTCATCTTCATGCCGCGCGAGAGGTCTTTGTACGCCTTGTCTTCGGGCATGGCGAGCGTCTTGAGATAGCCCTCGTAAGCGCTCTGATCCCAGCCCTTGTAAACGCCCGCCATGACCCTGCCCAGCTTGCGCGCGCTCAGACAGGCGGGGAAGCCCCCCTCGTCGAGCACCACGCCGATCTCCTCCCGCACGGGGGCGAAATCGCGGCGGTTGTCGTGCCCGAGCACCGTGATGCTGCCCGCGTTCGGGCGCAGCATGCCCAGAATGGCCTTGATCGTGGTGGACTTGCCCGCGCCGTTTTCCCCGATCAGACCGAGGATGCAGCCCTGGGGCAGGGTCAGCTCCAGCTTCAGATCATAGCCCGGATAACGCTTTTCCAGTCCGTGAATCTCGATTGCGTTCATACTTCCTCCTCCAAGCTGTCATAGAGCTCCATGAGCTCCTCCCGGCTCAAGCCGCAGCGCCGCGCAAGCTCCTTCGCCGAGAGCAGGTGCTCCTCCATCTCCCGCAGCCATTCCTCCCGCAGAAGCTGCTCGTTGCGCGCGGCGACAAAGCTGCCCTTGCCGGGGAGGGTGTAGATGCAGCCCGCCGCCTCCAGCTCCTCGTAGGCGCGCTTCGTGGTAATGACGCTGATGCGCAGATCCCGCGCGAGACTGCGGATGGAGGGCAGCGCCGTCCCCTCCTTGAGCTCTCCGGAAAAAATCTGCCGCCGCACCTGCTCAAAGATCTGCTCGTAAATCGGTGCGCCGCTTCGGTTGTCGATCAAGATCGTCATCTGTGCTCTCCGTTTATACTGTGTATGGTTAATATATACACTATGGGCGTATACTTGTCAAGGCTTTTGCGCCGCCGATTTTGGGCTTTGTGAAAAAGCACTTGAACGAAACGAGGTTCTCGGCTATAATATTGTTGGTTTTCTACAGTCCCGCTTTGGAGGGTACGCCATGGGCAGAAATCTTGAGGAATTCATTTTACAGAACTATCAAAGGGCCATCGACCGCGCGGAGATCCGGGCCTATTACCAGCCGGTGATCCGCACCGCCTCGCGGCGTCTTTGCAGCTTCGAGGCGCTCTCGCGCTGGCTCGATCCCGAGATCGGCATGATCTACCCGGACGAGTTCATCCCGGTGCTCGAGCGGGCGGGGCGCATCCACCTGCTGGACGCGGCGATCTTGCGGCAGGTCTGCGCGCGCCTTCGCAGCAGCCTCAACAGCGGCGAGACGCCCATCCCCGTCTCGGTGAACCTCTCGCGGCTGGACTTCACGCTCTGCGACATCTTCGACGTCGCCGACCATATCGTAAGCGACTACCAGCTCCCGCACGATTTCATCTGCTTTGAGATCACCGAGAGCGTGATGGCCGAGCAGAAGGAGCTGCTGCGCGGCATCGTGGATCGCTTCCGCGCGGCGGGCTATCAGATCTGGATGGACGATTTCGGCAGCGCCTACTCCTCACTCAACGCGCTCAAGGAATTTGAGTTTGACGAATTGAAGCTGGACATGGGCTTTCTGCGCCCCTTCACCCAGCGCTCCAAGCGCATCGCCACCGCCGTGGTGGAGATGGCGAAGAGCATCGGCATCCACACGCTCGTCGAGGGCGTGGAGACCGAGGAGCAGTTTGCCTATCTGCGCAACATCGGCTGCGAGAAGGTGCAGGGCTACTACTTCGGCAGACCCCAGCCCTATGAGCAGGCGCTCGCGGGGCTGCGGCAGCAGGGCATCCGCGTCGAGCCGCCGCAGGAGCGGCAGTACTATGACGACATCGGGCGCATCGACTATCTCAGCGCCGTCCCCTTCATGACGCGCGAGGAGCATGACGCCATCGCCACCGCCCGCGACCTCAACAGCATCCCCCTCGCGCTGATGGAGTTTTTCGGGGACAGCTTCAGCGTTTTGTTCTACAACACCGCCTTCGAGGAGGCGGCCTGCGGCACGGGCATGTTCCTAAACCCCTTCACGCAGGAGAGCCTCGCCCTGTCCCAGCCGAAAAAGCTCCTGTCCGAGCGGCTTCTGAACCTGATGGACTCCGTCCGTTCCGGCGGGCACGGGCGCATGCTCTTCACCTTCCGCGAGCAGTATTACGAGATTCAAGCGCGGCGCATGGCGCAGACCCGGGACAAATACTGCGTGCTGATGCGCATTACCAATCTCACCAAGAACAGCCAGTCGGAGAACACGGGCTATCTCGACGAGTTCCTGCGCCGCATCTACGCGATGTACGAGCGCATCACGCTCGTGGACACGGTGGAGGACGCCATCCGCCCGCTCTATACCGCCACGCGGGAGGATCTGCTCTCCGGGCGGCAGGGCATCCGGGCGCTGACGGAGGAGTACGCGGAAAAATACATCTACCCCGACGACCGGGCGCGCTACGTCCGCCTCTTCGAGCCGGAGACCGTGGCGGCGCGCTTTGAGCAGACGGCGGCGGCCAGCTTTTCCGAGCTGTTTCGCGCCAGCATCCGCCATGGGCAGTACGCCTGGAAGGAGTACACCCTGCTCAGACTGGCCGAGGGGCGCTACCTCCTGCTGGTGCGGGACATCCACGAGACGCTGGCCGCCTTTACCGGGGAGATGGGCGCCGACGCCGGGGAGGACGGTGTGTACGCCCCCGAAAACCTCTGGAACGAGCTGGTGAGATCCGAGCTTCTGCGGCTGTTCTGGAAGGACAGGGATCGCCGCTTTGTCGGGGCGAGCCGCGCCTTTCTGGACTACTACGGCTTTGACTCCGTGGAGGAGATCGTCGGCAAGAACGACGAGGACCTGGGCTGGCACGTCCACCCGGAGCGCTACAAGGACGATGAGAACCAGGTGATCCACGAGGGCGTGACGATCCACAACATCCCCGGCCGCTGCATGAACGACGGCGAGAACCGCCAGATCCTCGCGAGCAAGACCCCGCTCTACGGCAAAAACGGCGAGATCTGCGGGCTGATGGGCTACTTCATCGACAAGGAGCTGCTCACCGTGAACGACAAGCGCGGCGCGGAGACCACCCGGCGCGACATTCTCACGGGGCTCTTAAACTCCCGCGGCATCTCCGAGGAGGCCACCGTCTTCCATGACGAGTACCAGCTTCGGGGCGTGGACTTCGTGCGCATCCACATCGCCGTGAACGATTTCAACACGATCAACGCGCAGCACGGCTTCGACTTCGGGGACAAGGTGCTCAACGCCCTCGGGAAAGCCCTCAAGCGCAGCTTTGGACGCACAAGCGCCGTGGGGCGCTATTCGGGGCACAAGTTCGTCGTGCTCCATCAGGTGCAGAGACGGGACGACGCGCACGATCTGCGCGCGCGGATCAAGGCCATCGGCGAATCCATCCGCGTGATCGACGGCGTCCCCATCACGCTCTATCTCTCGGTGGGCTTCGGCCTGTTCTCGGAGTTTATGGATCTCGAGGAGCAGAGCCGCATGAGCGAGGTGCGCCTGCACGCCGACTACGACAACAAGATCTCCTCCGAGAGCCGCATCGACCACGCGACGGAGATCTTCCACCTCTTTGACGATCTGCCCCTGTCCTACAGCGTCTACCATGTGACCTACGCCGAGCACAGCGGGCAGTACGACGCGGTGATCTTCTACGCCAACCGCAAGTATGAGGAGTACGGCGGCCTCCCGGCCAAGGCGGTGCTTGGCCACAGCGTCCGGGAACTCTACCCCTTCATCGGGGAGGCGTGGTTTGAAAACGTCCGCCGCGCCGCCCTCGACGGCGAGAGCGTGCAGGGCGAGATCACCGACGCCCCGAGCGGCCGCCGCTTCTCCTTCACCGCCCGTCAGATCATCTACCCCGGCTACTGCGCCGTCACCTATCAGGAGCTTCCTTAGGAACTGTGCAAAAATAAATTGTGCAAAAATGGCGTAGGATTTTTCGCCTGTAGCGAGGCGGAAAATCGCAGGAATACTTTGTGTATTTCAAGATTTGACAACGAAGCTACGAACAGTTCCTTAGGAACTGTTCCGAATCTCTCTGAAAACTGAATTCTGAAAACTGAAACTGGGGATTTGAAAAAACGGTGTTTTTTCAAATCCCCAGTTTCAGTAGCCCATCAGCGGGGCGGAGCCGTCGTCCTCGGTCTTGGTGATGGAGCGGATCTCGGCCTCGTAGCTGTAGGTGTCGCTGACGGACACGGTGAAGCGGTCGCCCACGCGCTTGCCCAGCACCTGCTTGCCGAAGGGGCTCTCCTTGCTGATAAGCCCCTTGCGCGGGTCGCAGCGCACGGTGGTCACGACCTGGATCACGTCGGTCTCGTCGTCCTCGGGCATATAGATCTCCACCTTGTCGAAAAGCCCCACCTGATCCGCGCCGGAGCGATCCTCGATGACGCGCGCGGTCTTGATCATGCCCTCTAAGTAGCGGATGCGGCTGCGGTTCTTGTTCTGCGCCTGCTTGGCGGCCTTGTATTCAAAGTTCTCGCTCAGATCGCCGAAGGCGCGGGTGCGCTTGACCTCCTCGATCAGACCGGGCATCAGCTCCAGCCTGCGGTAGTCCAGCTCCTCCTGCATCTTGCGGATATCCTCGCGTGTCAGTTCGTCATGCATATCCTTCGCTTGCCTCACATATTGTCAATACTGATGGTGTCGAGCCCGTTTTTGTCAAACTCGCTCAAATACTCCTCTATCCGGGCGTTGAGCTCGGTGTAATCCTCCGGCTCGCTCTCGACGAGGCCGAGGTCGCGCCGCGCCAGCTCCTCCGCCAGGATGTTGTAGAAAACCGCGTCCTCATAGTCGGCGATCGCCTCGTGGATGCCGCCGTCCTCATAGGCCTGGGAGGGGAAGACGTGCCCCATCCAGCGGGTGGCCAGGGCGGGCATCCCGTTTTTGAGGCTCAGCGTAAACAGCTTCTCCTGCAGCTCGTCATAGTCCGCGAAGCGATCCTCCCCGCGGGCGGAGTTGAGGATCCAGTTGCCGATATACACCATGTCGAGCAGCCGCCGGAATTCCTTGTCGCTCAGCTCAATGTTCATGCGCGCACCCCCTTGGATTTCGTAAAGGATATTATATACTCTTTTCGCAGGAAAACAAGAGCAAATTTTGCTTGTGCTGGCAGGAGATTTATTGTATAGTAAGGTGTCATTATGGAGCAAGGAGAGCGTATGGATAACAGACCTGTCGGAATTTTTGACTCCGGGCTTGGCGGGCTCACGGCGATGAAGGCGCTGCGGGAGCTGCTGCCGGGGGAGAACATCATATATTTCGGGGACACAGGACGCCTGCCCTACGGGGAGAAGAGCCGCGGGCAGCTTGAGCGCATGGCGGTGCAGGATCTGGAGCTGATCGCCGCCTGCGGCGTGAAGGCGATCCTCGTGGCCTGCGGGACGCTGTCGTCCAACGCCGCCGGGATTTTGGACGCATACCCGGTCCCGAGCTTCGGCGTTTTGAAGGCGGGCGTCGCCGGGATGCGGATTATCCCCGGCACGGGGGCGCTCGGCGTGCTCGCCACGGAGGCCAGCGTCCGAAGCGGCGCCTTCGAGCGTGCGCTGCGGAAGGCCTGCCGCCGTTTTCGGTCAGGGTGCTGCCGCGTGCTGCCTATGTCCCTGTCGGCAGACAGGATCGCGGACGCGGTGCTGCTCGGCTGCACGCACTATGGCATCATCGAGCGCGCGATCGCGGACTTTCTCGGCGCGAAGACCGCCCTTGTCAGCGCCGCGACCTGCGGGGCGGCGGCAGTGGCGCAGTATCTGATCGTAAACGGCATGACCGGCGAGGGCGGGCGGGAGCGCTTTCTCGCAAGCGGCGACCCGGCGGCCTTCACCCGCGCGGCCTCGACCTTCCTCGGGCGGGCGGCGGCACAAGCGGCGGAAGCCGTACCTGTAATGGAGATATAAGATATGCTCAAGGACGTTTGGATTTCGATCAACAGCATACACAGCTATGACCAGGACGATGAGGACAGCCTCGAGTTTTCCACCGACGGGCACTACTACTACGACGGGGAGAACGGCTGCCTGACCTATATGGAGTCGGAGGTGACCGGGCTGGAGGGCACCCGCACCAGCGTGATCGTCATGCCCGACCAGGTGGTCGTGGATCGGGACGGGATGGTTACCAGCCGGATGATCTTTCGCGAGGGGCTGCGCGACGCCTTCCAGTACCCCACGCCCTTCGGCGCCGCGACCATGGGCATCGACACCC
>CAJOFI010000066.1 GCA_905233595.1 uncultured Oscillospiraceae bacterium
CCAAAGAAGATATTGATGAGATACTCGCCTATCGCCTTGAGATCGGCTACGGCGGCGGGGACGGGAGCCTCATGCCCTTTTTGGAGGAGGAGAGCACCCGGATGAAGCACGGCCTCTACTGGTGCATCCGCGAGGGGCGGGAGCCGTCTGCGCGCATCCAGGAGCTTGTGCGCAAGAAGGAGGGCTTCTTCGTGGAGACGAAGGGCTTTGACGGCCTCATGCTCGCCCTCGGGCAGGCGCTCTACGGGGACGCGGTGATCCCCACCGGGGCGGACAGGTTCCTCAAAACGCAGTACGAGAAGCGCATGAGCCGCTACTGGGAGCAGTTTAACAACGTGAAAAAAGCGGACGAGCTAAAAGAAGTTGTCGAACCGCTCCGGCAGGAGGAGAAAAAAGAGGCTGAAATCCGCGAAAAGAGCGGGAAGATGACCTATATGGATTATTATGACCGGGCGGAGGAAGCCTTCAACCGGGAGGACTTTGACGCGGCGATCGAGAACTATACCGAAGCGATCCGGCTCAATTCCGATTTTGCAGATGCCTATTATATGCGCGGGCTGTGCTATCGCCGACAGAGACGGCTTACGGCCGCGCTGGAAGATTTCAATACAGCGATCAAGCTCGATCCATCAGGCCCGTCCAATTATTTTTATCGTGGGCGCTGCTGCGAGGATCTGGAGCACTATGAGGAAGCCATAGCCGATTACACAAAGGCGATCGAGCTGTTCCCGGAATTTGACAGTGCACTTGAAGAACGCGCCGAGCTATATCGCAAGCTCGGGGAGGATGTGCTTGCAGATGTGGACGAGGCAACGATAAAGAGAATCTACAGAAGAAGTCCAATTCGCTATTACAATGAGTAAAAGAACACAATAAAAACCCCGGCCTGCATTTTTGCAGGCCGGGGCGTTCTTTAACTTCCTAATCAGGGGATATTCTCAATGCGGATGACGTTGGTGTTGCCGCTGTGACCGCTGGTGTCGCCGCCGGTCATGACGATGGTGTCGCCCGCGCTGAGCTTGAGTACCTTCTTCGCCGCGCGCACGGCGTAGTAGTTGAGAACCTCCATGCTCGGGAACTGCTCCGTCAGCACGGGCAGAACGCCCCAGGAGAGGGAGAGCTTGTACCAGGCTTCCTTGCTCGTGGCGAGACCCAGGATCGTGATCGGCGCGCGGAAGCGGGAGACCATGCGCACGGTCAGACCGCTCAGCGAGGTCACGACGATGGCCTTGGCGTTCAGGTCGATGGCCATGGTGCAGGCTGCGTGGGAGATCGCGTCCACACGGCTGTGGATGGTGAAGTGCTGGTGGTGGAACTGCTCGGCATAGGCGATGTGCCGCTCGGTCTCCTCGGCGATCTCGCCCATGATGCGGATGGACTCGACCGGGTACTTGCCCGCAGCGGATTCGCCCGAGAGCATGATGGCGCTGGTGCCGTCATAGACGGCGTTTGCCACGTCGCTGATCTCGGCGCGGGTGGGGCGGGGATTGTTGATCATGCTCTCGAGCATCTCAGTCGCGGTGATGACGCGCTTGCCCAGCATACGGCACTTGGTAATCAGGTGCTTCTGGATGGCGGGCAGCTCGGTAAACGGAACCTCCACGCCGAGGTCGCCGCGCGCGACCATGACGCCCTCGCAGGCGGAGCAGATCTCGTCGATGTTGTCCACGCCGTGCTGGTTCTCGATCTTCGCGATCACGTCGATCCCGTCGCCGCCGTGCTCGTGCAGAAAGCCCTTGAGGTCGAGCAGATCCTGCTTGCAGGAGACGAAGGAGGCTGCCACGAAGTCCACGCCGTTGCGGATGCCGAAGAGGAGGTCGGCCTTGTCCTGCTCGCTCATGTAAGCCTGGTGCATGACCTTGCCGGGGAAGCTCATGCTCTTGCGGTTGGAGAGCACGCCGCCCGTGACGACGCGGCAGTGCGCCTCGGTGCCGCCCTCGAGAGACTCCACCTCGAAGATCACAAGGCCGTTGTTGACCAGGATGCGGTCGCCGACCTCGAGATCGTCAATGAGCCCCGCGTAGCTCACGGAGACAATGCTCTGATCGCCCTCGATCTGGCGGGTGGTGAAGGTGAAGGAGTCGCCGTCGTTCAGGGTGATCTTACCGTCCTTGAAGGTGCGGATGCGGTACTCGGGGCCTTTGGTGTCGAGCATGATGGCGATGGGGAGCCTCAGCTCCTCCCGCACGGCCTTGATCATGTCGATCTTTTTCTGGTGCTCCTCATGGGTGCCGTGGGAAAAGTTCAGCCGGGCAACGTTCAGACCCGTCAGACACATTTCCCGGAAAATCTCGGGGGATTCGCTGGAAGGGCCGATGGTGGCGATGATTTTCGTTTTTCTCATGGGCATGGCCTCCTTTTTTATATTGTAGCTGTTAAAGTAGGAACAATAGAAGAGGGGGACGGCGTTTTGAGTCGTGAGTTTTGAGCTTTGAGGAGGAGCGTCTCCTCAGCACTCAAAACTGTTTCTGACGTCAGCCTCCGAACACCGCAAGCAGGAAGCCCGCCGCGACGGCGGAGCCGATGACGCCCGCGACGTTGGGACCCATCGCGTGCATGAGCAGGAAGTTGGAGGGGTTGGCGCGCGCGCCCTCAAGCTGGCTGACGCGGGCGGCCATCGGCACGGCGGAGACGCCTGCGGAGCCGATGAGCGGATTGATCTTGCCGCCGGAGAGCTTGCACATGAGCTTGCCGAGAAGCAGGCCGCCCACGGTGGCAAACTCAAAGGCAATGAGACCCAGCACGATGATGAACAGCGTGCGCGGGTTGAGGAAGCGATCCGCCACGGCGGTCGCGCCCACGGAGGTGGACAGGAAGATCGTCACGATGTTCATCATGGCGTTCTGCGCGGTGTCGGAGAGGCGGTCGGTGAGGCCGGATTCCTTGAAGAGGTTTCCGAGCATCAGGCAGCCCAGCAGCGGCGCCACGGAGGGCAGCAGCAGGCAGACGAAGATGGTGACGACGATGGGGAAGAGGATCTTCTGCTTCTTGGAGACGGGGCGAAGCTGCTCCATCTTGATCTCGCGCTCCTCCTTGGTGGTGATCAGGCGCATCACAGGCGGCTGAATCAGCGGGATGAGCGCCATGTAGGAGTAGGCCGCGATGGCGATGGGCGCGAGAAAGTCCGGCGCGAGCTTGGAGGTGAGCCAGATAGCGGTGGGGCCATCCGCGCCGCCGATGATGCCGATGGAGGCCGCGACGTTGGGGTCAAAGCCGAAAATGCCGATGGCCATCAGAAAGGCCGCGAAGATGCCGAGCTGCGCCGCCGCGCCGAGAAGCAGGGACTTGGGATTGGCGAGCAGGGGGCCGAAGTCGGTCATGGCGCCGACGCCCATGAAGATGAGCGAGGGGTAGAGCCCGGATTTGACGCCGATGTAGAGGATGTCCAGCAGGCCGCCGTCGTGGATGATGTCCGTCAGGCGGAGCTGCCCGGCAATGTAGGCGTCCCACAGCTCGGGGTGGTACATCTCGGAGCCGGGGAGATTGGTCAGCAGCATACCGAAGGCGATGCCCACGAGCAGCAGCGGCTCAAACTTCTTCACGAGACCCAGGTACAAAAGCACACAGGCCACAACGATCATCACGAGCTGGCGCCAACTGAAGGCCAGCATGTAAAAGCCCGAGGTCTGGGCGAGTCTGCCCAGGGTTTCCATTATACTCATGGGCGGCTCCTCAGATTACAAGCAGGGTGTCGCCGGTAGCGACGACAGCGCCCTTGTCAGCCACGATCTGCTTGACCACGCCGTCGCAGGGGGCGGCGACCTCGTTCTCCATCTTCATGGCCTCGATGATGACGAGCACGTCCCCGGCCTTGACGGCCTGACCCACGGAAACCTTCACGTTCAGCACATTCCCGGGCAGGGGCGCATCGACCTTCGTGCCCGCGCTCACGGCAGCGGGAGCGGCGGGGGCGGCGGCAGGAGCCGCAGCGGGGGCGGCGGGGGCAGCCGGGACGGGCGCCGCAGCGTCGTATTCATCCAGGAGCATCGCCTCGCCGCGCTGCACCTCGACCTCGTATGTACGACCCTTGAGGGTGATTTTATATTTCATTGAAACGTTTCCTCCATAATTCATAAAAAGGGAATAACGAATAGAGAATAGTGAACAGTTAAGGCGTCGCTACGCGACAATTTGAATTCGTCCCCGGAGGGGACACCACAGTATCACTTATCACGAATCACTTTTCACTGTTCCTTGACTTCCCGAATCGACAAAAAGCGCAGCTCGTTCAAGGGCGCCTGCATCTCCTCGGCAACGATGGCCATGAGCATGGCGGCGGTGCGGGGGTCGGTGTCGTAGAGCTTCACCTCGCCCGCAGTGCCGGGCGCCATGGGGCCGGTCTGGCGGATGACGAAGCGCTCACCCCCGGCGTCGGGCGCGGGGATGCTGCCGACGGCCACGGGCTTTCTGCGTTTTTCGGCGGCGTCGCCCACGGCGGTCATGATTTTTATGATGCACATGAGCAGCACCAGCGCGAAGAACACCACCAGCATTCCCGTCAGGGAATAGAGACAAGCATCAAGAAAGCTCATGTCTTATTCCTCCACAGCCACGATGCTGTACTTGCACACGCGCTCTTCCCGCTCCTTGCGCTCGGCGAAGAACTTCTCCGCCACCTGGGGGAAGGCGATGTAGCTGAGCACGTCCTCCTCGCAGCGGGCGGTATCGCCCAGCTCGGCGGCGGCCTTCTCGTACACATCCTTCGGAAGCGTATCGGCGTAGCGACCCTCAATGGGCTTGGTGTCGCCGAGAATCTTTGCGCGCACCTCGGGGTCGATGGGCGCGGGCGTTTTGCCGTATTCGCCCCGGCAGTAGGCCTTGATCTCCGCGCCGACGTTCTTGTAGCGCTCCCCGGCGAGGACGTTCTGCACCGCCTGGGTGCCGACAAGCTGGCTGGTCGGGGTCACGAGCGGGGGATAGCCCATGTCCTTGCGCACGCGCGGGGTCTCCAGCAGCGCCTCGTCAAACTTGTCGAGCGCGCCCAGCATCTTGAGCTGGGAGAGGAGGTTGGAGAGCATGCCGCCGGGGATCTGATAGGTCAGGCACTGGGTATCGGTGGTGAGGGAGATGGGGTTGAGCGTCCCGTCGGCGAGC
>CAJOFI010000067.1 GCA_905233595.1 uncultured Oscillospiraceae bacterium
GCCCCGGCGATGGTCAACTACGGCGTGTATCTCTACACCAACAACTCCAAGAACGGCACCGGCGACGTGCTTGACGCCTCCTATAAGGGCGACTGGTACCTCGTCGAGTCCGAGAGCATCTACAACGGCTACAAATACTATGAGACCCGCTATGAGGACTCCGTGCTCGGCCGCGCCAACGCCGACGCCGCCGCAGGCGCCATCGGCTCCGCCTGGAGCTATGGCGACGAGGTCTCCTATCCCTTCGGCTACGGCCTGAGCTATACCAGCTTTGAGCAGAAGCTCGACGCGGTCGATATGAACGTCGGCGGCGCGTGCAAGGCCACGGTCACCGTCACCAACACCGGCGACGCGGCCGGCAAGAGCACGGTGCAGCTCTACGTCCAGTCCCCCTACAAGGAGGGCGGTCTGGAGAAGGCCGCGGTGCAGCTCGTCGCCTTTGAGAAGACCGGCCTGCTGCAGCCCGGCGCGAGCGAGGAGCTGACGATCGACTTCGATCCGGCCTACTTCGCCAGCTACGACGAGAACGCCGTCAAGGCCAACGGCACGCAGGGCGCCTGGGTGCTTGAGGACGGCGACTACTACTTCGCCATCGGCAACGGCGCGCACGAGGCGCTCAACAACATTCTCGCCGCCAAGACCGGCAGCGAGGACAATCTCGTGAAGACCGCCGAGGGCGAGCTTATCAACGCCGAGAATGCCATCGTCTGGAACCTCGCCGAGACGGATATGGAGACCTACTCCGTGAACGTCGAGAACCAGCTCCAGGACATGGACATCAACAAGCTCATCGAGGGCGCCGTGGAGTACACCACCCGCTCCGACTGGACGAAGGGCTGGACCCCCGTTGCGAGCCTGACGCCCACCGAGGCCATGATGGTCGGTCTGCGCGATCAGCTCTACACCCTCAACGCCAACGACAACGACGGCAACAGCGTCGTCTGGGGCGAAGCCGGTCCCTACAAGCTGGTGGACGCGCTGGTCTTCGACGAGAACGACCAGTGCATCGGGGTGCTGGGGCTTGACGATCCCTTCTGGGACGAGCTGCTCAACCAGATCACGCTCGACGAGGCGATCCAGTTCGTCTCCAAGGCCGGTGACGACCTGGAGAACATCGACTCTGTGCAGCTCGCGCGCGTCTTCTGCAACGACGGGCCTCTCGGCTACACCGGCGACCAGGTCGGCGGCTACTTCGTCCGCTGGTCCGTCAACGATACCGCGAACCCCTATTACACCGCCGAAACCGATCCCATGGCCTCCTACCGCATGGCTGTCATGCCCACCGAGCCGATGGTCGCCGCGACCTTCAACAAGGAGCTCATCGTCCGCGAGGGCGAGCTGCTGGGCGAGGACGGTCTCTACGCCAAGGAGAGCAGCATCTACGCGCCCGGTCTGAACCTGCACCGCACGGTCTACTGCGCGCGCAACCACGAATACTATTCCGAGGACGCCGTCCTCTCCGCCTACATGGGCAACGCCCTCTGCACCGGCCTTCGCAGCAAGGGCACCATGGCCGAGCCGAAGCACTTCGCCTTCAACCATCAGGAATCCAACCGCTCGGGTCTGAGCACCTTCATGACCGAGCAGGCCGCCCGTGAAAACGAGCTGCGCAGCTTCCAGATGAGCATGAGCAACAATACCGCCCAGGGCATCATGACCGCCTTCAACCGTGCCGGCGTCAGCTACTCCGGCGCGTACCGCCCGACGCTCGTGAACGTCGCGCGCAACGAGTGGGGCTACACCGGCTGGTTCGTCACCGATATGATCAACGGCGCGGACTACATGAACTGGCGTGACATCGTCGCCGGCGGCGGCGGCGCGGCGCTGACCTCCTCCGCGTACGATACCTCCAACATCGGCGCCATGGAGAACTACAAGGCTGAGATCGAGAAGGATCTGTACTTCCAGCAGGAGATGCGCAACAGCCTCAAGTACTACCTGTACAACATCGCCCAGTCCAACGCCATGAACGGCATCAGCTCTACCACCGAGATCGTTTACATCACCACCTGGTACGAGCAGGCGCTGCAGATCGCCACCTGGTCTCTCGCGGCGCTGACCGCCCTCTGCTTCATAGCGGCGGTCGTGAAGGACCTCAAGTCCCGCAAGGAATCCTGAGAGGAGGACGGAATCATGGATAAGAAAAACATCTCCGCGCTGCTCAGCGCCGTTGCGGCGGTTCTCGCCGTGGTCGCGGCGATCGTCTACCGCAGCGTCCCCTACACCTTTTCCCCGGTCTATATCATGCTGATCGCGGCCGCCGTGCTCGGCTGCCTGCGCTTCGTCCTCGCAAAGAGCCTGCCCTTTATCTCCGCGTACCTGCCCATCTGCCTGACCGCGCTGCTCGCCTCCGCCGCCGTGTGGGGGACGATGCTCATGGTCAACCAGATCGGCTACGTAGCGGCCGGCCTTGACCCCATGAGCACGATCATGAGCTGGATCATCTTTGTGGCCATCACGGTCGTCGGCCTGATCCTGAGCCTGGTCGCCTCCTTTGGGCGCGCCGCCAGGTAAAGCCCCCTGCGCATCCCCTCCCGGTACACTGTAGCCAAAAGGCTATGGGAATAAAATATTCTGAAAAGGAGAAAAACACCATGAAGAAACTGCTTGCCATCCTGCTGACCCTCGCAATGGTCCTGTCTCTGGGCGTCTGCGCCTTCGCCGAAGGCGACGTCGCCGAGAAGAAGGACGAGGAAGAGGAAGAAGCCGCCGAGCCCGTGTTCGCCGACTTCGCCCCCAACGCCGACTACGACGTCTGGACGCTCGTCGAGTACGAGATCGCCGACATCGGCGCTGAGTTCGTCTGCACCGTTTCCGCCAACGAAGACCTCACCGAGTTCTATCTCGAGTGCAACTTCTACGGCGACGACCAGATGACCAAGAGCACCTACGACGGTGAGAACTTCGAGGTCGTCGAGGACCTGACCGGCTTTATGGGCGGCGACACCCCCAACGTGCTCAACATGGCGCTGGAGCAGGACATCTGGCTCCCCATGCCCGAGTTCGATCCCAACGAGGACTACGGCTACTTCACCACCGTTGATTACGAGATCGAGGACATCGGCGCTGAGTTCGTTTGCACCGTCTCCGCCAACGAGGAGTTCGAGGAGTTCTATCTCGAGTGCAACTTCTACGGCGACGACCAGATGACCAAGAGCACCTACGACGGCGAGAACTTCGAGGTCGTCGAGGATCTGACCGGCTTCATGGGCGGCGATACCCCGACCATCCTCGGAAACGCCATCGAGGTCAACTTCTGGGCTCCTGTCGTCCCCGCTGAATAAGGAACTATTCCGAAATAACTTGTGCAATCTGACTTGCCTTTTTCACCTGTAGCTTCGTTGTCAAATCTTGAAATACACAAAGTATTCCTGCGATTTTCCGCCTCGCCGGTTCCTAATCTACGCAAAACGCATAAAAAGGGTGCTCTTTCCGAGCACCCTTTTTTCAAAACTGTTTACGAGGTGAAATAACGATGAAAAAACTGAGCGCATTGCTGCTTGCGTTCACGTTTCTTCTCGCCCTGTTCGTCCCTGCCGCGTCGGCGCAGAGCGCGGTCATCGTTGACCTGCGCACGCAGGAGCGCGTCGATCTATATCAGCGAACAGCGATAATGAAAAAACCGAGGCTTCCTCTGTTCGGGGAAACCTCGGTTTTTTGTAACTGTTCAGTCTTCCACGTCATTCCGAGCCAGTGCACACACTGGCGTGGGAATCCGTTCTCCCAGCGGTCGGCTTCAAAATTGACTTATTTCAATGCTTTACGGCAGTAAAGGGGAAACGGATTGCGAACCAGTGACCTCGGTCACTGGTTCGCAATGACAAAATCCGGACATTTTACTGCATAATAAGCCCTGGACTGAATAGTTACGGTTTTTTTATGCTTTGACCGCGAGATGCAGGCAGTTCGGCAGCTCGCCGCCGTCCTCCCAGGCGTAGTCCACGGAGGCCGTCATGCCCTTGAGAACGGCAAGGGAGAGCGTGTCGCCGTCGGCAGTCACGTCCATCCGCCCACCGTTGTAGCGGATCGTCCACTCCGCTTTTTCCGTGGCCTCGGCGTACTCGCAGACCGCCTGGATGCGCGGACTCTCAAGCGCGGGGACAAGCAGCTGCATCGTCTCCTCGAAGGCGAGCTGGATGCGGTTGGCGAGCCGCGGCGGGATCTGGTTTTTGCCGCAATAGCTCTCGATCTGAGACGCCATGTCCAGAAAGTCGTAGTCGCGGCTTTTAATCGTGAGCTCGAGCACCTTGAGCTTTCGGATAAAGCGCCGTGTATTCTCCCGCCGGGGCTGCTCGAAGATCTGCTCCGGCGTCCCGTCCTCATAGATGCCGCCCTCGTCCATAAAGAAGATGCGGTTGGAGATAGCCCGGGCGAAGGCCATCTCGTGCGTTACGATCATCATGGTCTTGCCGGTCTTGGCAAGCTCCCGGATGACTGCCTGCACCTCGCCGACCATCGTTGGGTCGAGGGCGCTGGTGGGCTCGTCGAGCAGGATGATGCCGGGGTCCATGGCCAGCGTGCGGGCGATGGCGATACGCTGCTTCTGCCCGCCGGAGAGCTCGTTCGGATAGCTCAGCGCCTTTTCGGCAAGCCCCACTGTGCGCAGAAGGCGCATCCCCTCGTCGTAGGCCTCCTGGCGGCTCTTGTGCAGCAGGGTGACGGGGGAGAACATGATGTTCTCGATCACCGTCATGTGCCCGAAGAGGTTGAAGGACTGGAACACCATGCCCATCTTTTGCCGCACCTTGTTGATATCGCACTTTTTGTCGGTGATCTCCACGCCGTCCACCCAGATTTTCCCGGCAGTCGGTTCTTCCAGACGGTTGATGCAGCGCAGGAGCGTGCTTTTGCCGGTGCCGGAGGGGCCGATCACGGAGATGACGTCCCCGTCGCGGATCTCCACGCTCACATCCTTCAGGGGTGTGACGTTGGGGTATTCCTTTCTCAGATGCTCGATCTTAATCATGGCTGCTGACCCCCTTCAGAATATGTTCCGCGCTGCGTTTTTTCGGGTTGAAGCGGATGCGCAGTCTGCCCACCAGGAAGCTGAAGAGCCCCTCCAGTACGAAGTAGATCATCGTGATGGCAATCAGCGGGAAAAAGGCTTCATAGGTGCGGCTGCGCACGATATCGCCCATCTTGGTCAGATCCTGCACGGCGATATAGCCGACAATGGCCGTGGCCTTGATGAGCCCCACGATCTCGCCCTGGTAAGCGGGGAGAATGTGGGGGATGGCCTGGGGAAGAATGATGCGGAAGAAGGTATGGCGGCTGCTGTGGCCCAGCGCGTAGGCCGCCTCGTACTGCCCGCGGTCGATCGTGCCGACGCCCATCTGCAAAAGCCCGAATACCGCGGAGCCGAAGGTGAGGCTGAAGCCGATCACCGCCACCGCAATGCCGCTGATGGCGACAGAGCCGAAGATGATGTAGTAGAGGATCATCAGCAGCACCACCATGGGCGTTCCCTGCACGAGCCATATCGAGAAGCGGGTAAAGCCGTTGGCGAGGGGGTGGCCGTTTCGGCAGAGCATAAAGACCAGAAAGCCGAGTAGCGTACCGAAAAGGATGGCGAGCAGCGTAATGAGCAGCGTGTTCCCAATACCGCGCAGGAAGAGCTGCCAGCGGCTCTCACGCAGGAAGGTCTTTTCAAAGCTGGAAGCGATGCCGCTCCAGAAGCCCCCCTCCTGCGCGGCCGTGTCGTCCTTCAGAATGGCGACCACCGTGCCGCCCGTGTAATACGGGGCGGAGAAGCTCACGCTCTCCTTGCGTTCCTCTGTGATGGAGATGCCGCCGCCTGCAAAATCCGCCTTGCCGGACTGCACCGCGGGCAGGATACCGTCAAAGCTCATATCCGTGATCTCCAGTCCGTAGCCATAGGCTTCGCAGAAGCGGATGGCAAGCTCAATGTCGAAGCCCACGATGCTGTTATTCAGAATAAAGGAGAAGGGCTTATACAGCGCCTCGGTGGCAAAGCGCAGGGTGCCGTTTGTGGCCGGAAGCTGCGTATAATCCGGCAGCACCTTGTCCGCGTCGTCGAGGCTGAACCAGCGCTGCTCGATCTCGTCCATCGTTCCGTCGGCGAGGCAGGCTTGCAAAAATGCGTCGAACTGATCCCGCAGGGCCATACCCGCCTCGTCCTTGCGGAAGACGAAGCCGAATTCAAACGGTTCGAGGTACTCGGGGAAGAAGGTGATCTTGTTGTTCTCCTGCATCGTGAACTTGACCACCGGCTCGTCGACCGCGTAGCCGTCGATCTTATGCGCCTCGAGCGCGTTCACGAGATCGGCCTTGCTGTTGACATAGACGATCTCGGCGTCGGGGATGGCGCTGAGCACGATCGCGTCAAAGCTCGTGCCCGTCTGGACGCCGATGCGCTTGCCGCTGAACCGGGAGAGCGCGCCAAGGGGGGCGGCCTCTTCCGTGCCCGTTTCGACCGGGGAAGCCTCCGTGTTCAGCACGGCCAGCACGACGCCGCCGCTCGCGGTAGGATCGGAGAAGAGCACCTGCTCCCGGCGCTCCGCCGTCGCGTTCATATCGGTGGAGAAATCGTATTTCCCGGACTGGACAGCGGGGATGCACGCGGAGAAGTCCACGCTGTCAAGCTCGAGCGCGTAGCCGGCCTCCCGGCAGAAACGGACGATAAGGTCAATGTCGTAGCCGACGTTTTTCCCGTCCTTGATGTAGGAGAAGGGCATGTCCTCGGCTGTCGTCACGACGCGGATCGTCCCGTTTTCACCGCTGAGATCGGACATATCGACGAGCTTGCGCGCTTCATCCACACCAAACCAGATCTCGTCGATCTCCTGCAGGGTGCCGTCCGCCCGGCATTTGGCCAGGAAGGCGTTCAGCGCCTCGCAGAGGGCCGCGCTCTCCGGATCGTCCTTGCGGAAGGCAAAGCAGTAATCCTCATTCGTGATGCGCTCATGGATGTAGTCGATCTGCGGCTGCTCGGCGTGGACAGCCTTGATACCGGCCTCGTCCCCGATGTAGGCGTCGATTTTCCCGGCGAGCAGGGCGGCGATGCAGTCGGGATAGCTGTTGAGGATCAGAACTTCGCTGTCCGGAAAACAGTCGCTGGCAATGCCCTCCATCAGCGGGCCGACCAGCACGCCGAGCCGTTTCCCGTTGTACGCCTGCCAGGCGGGGGCGTCGGAATCGGCCCTTGCGCCTGCGCCGATCGGAAGCAGGAGCAGCAGGGTCATGAGAAATGCAAACAGTCGTTTTTTCATAGCGGGTCTCCTTGTTGATCGTGTCAGATAGGGGATATCTGGTATTATACACCATAGAGACCACATATTGCAAGGATGCGCAGCATGACAAAGCAGCATCAACCGATCCTGTCTCCGGGAAGACCGATCCTGTCAGCGCGCTTGCGCGCGGGATCGGTCTTTTGTTATGCTGGTGCCATCATAATGAAGGAGGGGTTTCCTTGTCCAAGAAGAAGCTGTCCAACAAAGCCTTTGCCCGCGTCTGGAGCGCCGTTCTCGCGCTGCTGCTGATCGTCACGCTCGTGGGCAATTACTTTGCCATGAAGTACAGCACCATCATCACCCGCTCGCTGGGTCACAGCACCAGCAAGGTGGTCGTCTCCACCGAGCCCGGCGACACCGAATATTTCAAGAGCGATTTTGCAAGCCACGAGGAGCTCGTCGCGCGGCAGAAGGCCTTCAGCCGTGAGCTCGTCGCCGAGGGCATCGTCCTGATGCGAAACGCCGACAACGCGCTCCCGCTCGCAAAGGGCGCGAAGCTCAGCCTCTTCGGCATCGGCTCGGCCAAGTTCCTCTACGGCGGCCAGGGCTCCGGCGCCATTGATACCAGCAAGTGCCAGAGCCTCAAGGACGCGCTCGAGGCGGAGGGCTTCGCCGTGAACCCCACGCTCTACGACGTCTACGCCAAGTCCGACGCCCGCGTCGGCAAGGAGGAGAAGCCCTCCGGCTATCTCAAGGACGTTGAGAGCAGCGTGAAGGAGTACAACGACGCGGCGATCCTCGTGATCTCCCGCAACGGCGCCGAGGCGCAGGACATCGACCCCGCCCTGCTCAAGCTGACGAAGGAAGAGCTCGCCCTGCTCGAGTACGCAAACGAGAACTTTGAGACCGTCGTCGTCATGCTCAACACCGCCAACGCCATCGAACTCGGCTGGGCGGATTCCGAGGAGTATCCGAACGTCAAGGCCGTGCTCTGGGTCGGCTACCCCGGGCAGGAGGGCATCTCCTCCGTCGCCAAAACGCTGACCGGCGCGTGCAACCCCTCCGGCCGCCTGGTCGATACCTACGCCTACGACTCTCTGAGCGCCCCCGCCGCGCAGGTTTTCAGCTAC
>CAJOFI010000068.1 GCA_905233595.1 uncultured Oscillospiraceae bacterium
AAGCGACGGCAGCGTCGCGAACGAGACGGTCAGCAGCGTTCCGGGCAAGGGGCGCGCGGTCTTTGACGAGGGGGGCGCGCTCACCATCATCAACGAGTACGACACCGGAAGCATCACCGAGGTCTACACCTGGGGCGCCTCGCCGGACATGAGGTTTGTAAGCGATCCGGGGCACTATGCCGCCGTCACCGCGATGGACAAGGCCGAGATCGAGACCGTCGCCGCCTTCAACCTTCGCGGTCTGTATCTCAGCGAGAACTGGTTTGCCATGTCCGAGTACGTCCGCTATCCCATCACGATAAACGGCGCTGAGCTTGATGATGCGGACGCCTTCATCGGCTACATGACGGACAAGACCGTGAGCGAGAGCGACCGCGAGGCCATGCTGAACGAAACGCTGTTTGATATGTTCGTAAACGACCAGGGCATCATGCTGGGCAGCGGCCAGCTTTGGCTGAGCGATCCGAATCTCGGCACCGGCGAAGCGCCCCGGCTTGAAATCATCGCCATCAATGGCATTGTGGAGAAGTGATATGAAAAAAACCGTACTGATTTCCCTTCTTTTTGCCGCGCTGACGCTCTCTGCCTGTGGGAGCAAGGCCGTGGATCAGGCCGCGCTGGACGCCGCCTCGCAGACGGCGACCGTGATCCAGGAATTCCCGGAGACCCCGGCGCCGGCCGCCGCGCCCGCCCTGCAGGACGGCGAGCGCTTTGAATCCGTCATCCTGCTCGAGGGCATGGAGGAGACCGTGCGCTACGAGCATGCCGTAAACGAAAGCCTCGGCTTCGAGATCGACTACGAATACGAAAGCCTCCAGCGGCAGAGCGGCGCGGAGAGCGAGCGCTTCATCTCCCTCTGGGACAGTGCTGAGCAGCCGGAAAACTACCTCGAGCTGCGCCGTGACGCGCTTGATGCCGAGCAGGCTGCCGCCGCCATCAACGAGGCGCTCTCCGAGACCTACAAGACGGGCATGGAGGCGTTCAGCCTTGAGCGCGCAGGAAGCTGCATCCGCATCGTCGCCCATGAGGAGAAGGGCGGCGGCGTGATGGCCCCGCAGCTCCAGGAGGTCTTCGTCATCCCCGCGCGCGAGGGCTGCCTCGTCGCGACCTCGCACTGCTCCATCGAAGCCGCCGAGGGCTTCGGCCGCCGCTTTGGCTACATGCTGCAGACCCTGTCGCTCGCAGCGAACTGAACGAATAAGGAGTACACAGAGACATGAAGCAAACGATCCTTCGCAAGTATGCCCGCCTCATCGCCCGCAGCGGCGTGAACGTCCAGAAGGGGCAGGACGTGATCATCCAATGCGCCCTCGACCAGCCGAAATTCGTCGAGCTGCTGGTGGACGAGTGCTACAAGGCCGGGGCGCGCAAGGTGCGCGTGGAGTTCAGCTACCAGCCCCTTGGGAAGCTGCACGTCCGTCACCAGAGCGTCAGCACCCTCTCGAAGGTGGAGGACTGGGAGCTTGCCCGGCTCGAGCACTACGCCGAGACGCTGCCCTGCATGATCCACCTCGTCTCCGACGATCCCGACGGGCTCAAGGGCATGAACCAGCAGAAGCTTGCGAAGGCGAGCCTCAGGCGCTATCCCCTCGTCAAGCCCTATCACGATCGGATGGAGAGCCGCTATCAGTGGTGCGTGGCTGCGGTGCCGGGCGCCGCCTGGGCCAAGAAGCTCTTCCCGGAGCTTACAAAGGCCAGAGCCATCGAAAAGCTCTGGGAGGCCATCCTCTTCACTTCCCGCGTCACGGACGACCCCGTCGCCGAGTGGGAGGCGCACGACCGCGCGCTTGCGTCGCGCTGCGAATATCTCAACAGTCTTCACATCGCCGAGCTGCGCTACCGGGGCGACAACGGCACCGACCTGCGCGTGGGGCTCATCCCCGAGGCGGTGTTCAAGGGCGGCGGCGACCGCGCGAAGGACAGCGGGATCTTCTTTAACCCCAACCTCCCCACCGAGGAATGCTTCACCTCCCCCATGCGCGGCAAGGCCGAGGGCATCGTCTACGCCACGAAGCCCCTGTCCTACCAGGGGCAGCTCATTGAGAATTTCTCCGTCCGCTTTGAAAACGGGCGGGCGGTGGAGGTCAGGGCTGCGAAGAACCAGGCGCTCTTAGAGCAGATGGTCGCCATGGACGAGGGCGCGTCCTACCTCGGCGAGTGCGCGATCGTGCCGGTGGATTCCCCGATCTCCGAATCGGGGCTGCTGTTTTACAGCACGCTCTTCGACGAGAACGCCGCCTGCCACCTCGCGCTGGGTCGGGGCTTTTCCGACACCATCCGGGGCTATGAGGACAAGTCGCTCGCCGAATGCCGCGCGCTCGGCATCAACGAGTCCATGATCCACGTGGACTTCATGATCGGTTACGAGGGGCTGGACATCGACGCCGTCACCCGCGATGGCGAGACCGTCCCCATCCTGCGCCGGGGCAAGTGGGCGTTTTGACGGCTGTGCCCGCTTGAGAAAGGAGCCGCTATGTGGAAAAACGGCTGTGCCGCCGTGGGCGATACGGAAATGTTTTACGTCTCCTTTGGCAGGGGGCGCAAAAATCTGGTCGTTTTACCCGGGCTATCTGACGGTCTGGCAACGGTGAAAGGCAAGGCCGCCATCCTGTCGGTGTCCTACAGGCGCTTTTTTTCAGACTACACGGTGTACCTGTTCAGCCGCAAGAACAGGATGCCGGAGGGCTATTCCATACGGGAGATGGCGCGGGATCAGGCCACGGTTCTGAAGAGCCTGGGAATCGAGCGGGCGTACGTGCTCGGCGTCTCCCTGGGCGGCATGATCGCGCAGTATCTCGCCATCGACTACCCGGAGCTGGTGGAAAAGCTGATCCTTGCGGTCACCGCGCCGAACGCTAATCCCATCGTGACGGCGGCCGTCTCCGGCTGGATCGGCATGGCTGAACGCGGGGAGCATACGGCGCTGATCGTCGATACCGCCGAAAAAACGTATTCGGAGGCGTATTTTCAGAAAAGCAGGAAGCTTTTCCCCCTGCTCGCGGCCATCACGAGGCCGAAAAGCTATGAGCGCTTTTTAAGAAACGCGCAAGCCATCCTGCGTTTCGATTCCAGAGGAGAGCTCGCGCGGATCGCCTGCCCCACGCTGATCATCGCGGGCAGCAGCGACCGCACGCTCGGAAAGGACGCCTGTTTTGCCCTGAAAGCCGCCATTTCCGACAGTGCGCTTTTTATTTACGACGGGCTTGGGCACGCCGTTTATGAGGAAGCGAAGGATTTTTACGACCGCGTTCTGGCCTTCTGCAACCAGGAATGAATCTCCCGGTCTGGGCTTTCGGCTCCCTTGCCGCCGGGCGGGGCGCCGCGTCAGGATGGAATTGATCGCATGAAACACACGGTTTGCAAAACTTCACACGAGGCTGCGGCGCTTCTGCGCGTTCTGATCCTGCTCTCCACCGGCTACGCGACGGTGATGATGCTGCACTGGCCGATCGGCTTCACCTTTTTCACCCAGCTATCGAATCTCTTCGTCGCCGCCGTCGTACTCGCCCAACTTCTGACCCGGGACAGAGTCCCCGCGCTGCGGCTCTGGAAGTACGCCGCCACGGTATCCATCACGCTGACCTTTCTGGTGTATCTTCTGGCGCTCGCGCCGATGGTTCCCGGCGGGATCGTCAGCGCCTATGCGCAGGATCACTGCGCGAGCTTCTGCCTGCACCTCGTCACCCCGCTGCTCACGCTGGCGGACTTTCTGCTGCACGACAGGGACTTTCCCTGGAAAAAGCGGCACGTCCTGCTTTCGGCGCTGCCGCCCTTCGCGTGGCTGCTGATGATCCTGCTGCTGGGGCGGCTCGGCCTCCGATGGGGGCCGGGAGGCGTGATGGCGGCGCCTTACCCCTTCTTAAACTACGCCGCGCCCGCAGGCTGGTTCGGCTTCCTGCCCGAGACGGCGGGCTACACCACGATGGGCATCGGCGTCTTTTACGCGATCGGGCTCCTTATCCCGCTGGTTCTCCTGCTTGGCGCGCTGCTGCTCAAGGCGGTGTGCGGCCTGCGGCCAGTGAATCGTGAAAAGTGAAGAGTGAAAAGATATGGTGTCGCTCCGCGACGGATCAGAAAAAGAGATTTCTTATTTCAATCCGTCGCGAAGCGACACCTTTATTATTCATCCTTCATTACGAATGCCTTCCATGATCCGGCAATCGAGCGCGGTTCGGCCGAAGGGGGTCATGAGATAGTAGCCGTCCACCGTATCGCGCATGGCGCGGGCGTAGTGGGTGCACAGCTCAACGGCGATCTCCTCGCCCCGTTCACGATCCGCCCCGGCATAGCGGGCCACGGTCTCATCGTCCACCGCGACGCCGTGGACGTTTTGCCGCAGGAAGAGGGCGTTTTTCTCCGACACGATGGGGAGAATGCCGCCGAGGAGCCTCCCGCTCAGCGCCATGCGCGCAAGCGTGAGGTTTTCCAGCGCCTGCGGCGTCATGACGGGCTGGGTCAGAAAGCCCACCGCGCCGTTCTCCTCCTTCTCCCGCGCGCGGCGCAGCTCCGGCTCAAAGTTCCGGGCGTTCACGTTCAGCGCCGCGAAGATCCGCAGCGGAAGCCCCAGCTCGCGCACGCGCCGGATGAGCTCCCGGGAGTTGAAGTGGTAGACGCCGTGCGCCTCCTCGCGGTACTCCGGCGGCACCGGGTCGCCCGTCACGAGCAGCATGTTCTCGATCCCCTCCGCCGCAAAGCCGAAGACCCGGCGGTCGTTTTGGCTCCAGCCGGTGAGATCCAGTTTTTCCTCCATCTCAAAGAGAATGGGAAACAGCCAGGCACAGTACGCGTCGAACCGCTCCCGCTTCATGATAAACATATTGAACAGATGGGTCCAGCGCCGCCGCCGGAAGGATCCCACCGCCCGGGCATAGGCTTCGCCCTGGGCAGAAATGATCTCCAGGGCCAGATCCAGTCCCTCCGCGGGATGGGCGTGGACGTACTGGTTATAGCAGGTCTCGATCCAGTAACGGCGCTTTTTCGGCAGCAGCACATCCACG
>CAJOFI010000069.1 GCA_905233595.1 uncultured Oscillospiraceae bacterium
AGGGGCGCTTTTCCAAGCCCGGGGCGCGGGATCTGCTCGCCCCGGTGATCCGGCTCGAGCCGCTGAACGCGGAGGAGCTGCTGGTGCTGTGCGAGAAGCTCGCCGAGATGCACGCGGGGCTTTACGGCTACGCCCGCCGCGTCACGACCGAGGAGCTGGTGAGCTTTCTCAGGATCGAGTACGGGCGCATCGGCGCGGATCAGAACATCACGCCGCGCGAGGTGATCCGGGACTTTATCGAGCTGCTCGACCTGCTGTATCAGAACCCCGGTCTCAGCGCGGCCGCGCTGCTCGATTCCGAGGACTTCAGCTACGCCAAATCCGAGGCCGTCTCGGACGAGGCTGACCCCGGCTTTGTGGAGTTTACGATATGAACGTGTTTGCGCTCTACGCCCCCTTCATCCAGGACTATATCTACCGCTCCGGCTGGCAGAGCCTGCGGGCGGTGCAGAACGCCGCCGGTGACGCGATCTTCAACACGGAGGAAAACGTGCTGCTCACCGCCTCCACCGCCTCGGGCAAGACCGAGGCGGCCTTCTTCCCCATCCTCACGCTGCTCGACGAGGACCCGTCGGCAAGCGTGGGCGTTCTCTATATCGCGCCGCTCAAGGCGCTCATCAACGACCAGTTCGGGCGCTTGAACGAGCTCTGCGAGGAGGCGGGCATCCCCGTCACCCGCTGGCACGGGGACGCGAACCAGAGCGCCAAGCGCAGGCTTCTCAAAAAGCCGCGCGGCATTTTGCAGATCACGCCGGAGTCGCTCGAGGCGCTGCTTCTGCGCAAGCACATGGAAGTCCCCTCCCTCTTCGGCGACCTGCGCTTCATCGTCATCGACGAGATCCACTCCCTTCTGCGGGCGGATCGCGGCTTGCAGACCTTTTGCCTGATCGAGAGATTATGTAAACTTGCCGGCTGCGGCCCCCGGCGCGTCGGCCTCTCCGCCACCATCGGCAGCCCCGCCCTTGCGGGGCAGTTTCTCGCGGCGGGGAGCAGCCGGGGGACGGTCATTCCGAAATTCGACGGTGGCCGGGAGGTCTGGCGGCTCTCGATGGAGCACTTCTACAACACGTCTCCCCAGGCCGACGAGGGAAAGCTGAGGAGGTCAGCGACGCCGCGCCGCTCGCCGCCGACCCCGGCATCGGCTACATCTTCGAGCATACCCGGGGGAAGAAGTGCCTCATCTTCACCAACTCCCGGGAGGAGTGTGAATCCGTCTGCCAGCAGCTGCGGCAGTACTGCGAAGCAAATCACGAGCCGGACCGCTTCCTCATCCACCACGGCAACCTCTCCGCCTCCTACCGGGAGAGCGCCGAGGCGGAGATGAAGGACGACGACTCGCTCCAATCCGTCTGCGCCACGGCGACGCTGGAGCTGGGCATCGACGTCGGGCGGCTCGAGCGGGCGTTTCAGATCGACGCGCCCTTCACGGTCTCCGGCTTTTTGCAGCGCATGGGGCGCACCGGGCGGCGGGGCGACCCGTCGGAGATGTGGTTCGTAATGCGCGAGGAGCACCAGGAGGCGCGCGCCATGCTGCCTGACAGCATCCCCTGGTATCTTGTGCAGGGCATCGCGCTCGTGCAGCTCTACGTTGAGGAGCGCTTTGTCGAGCCGCCGCGCATGGACAGGCTGCCCTACAGCCTGCTCTATCACCAGACCATGAGCACCCTCGCCTCCCACGGGGAGATGACGGCGGGCGAGCTTGCCTCCCGCGTGCTGACGCTCAGCGCCTTCCGCCGCGTCACAAGGGAGGATTATCAGTGCCTCCTGCGCCATCTGCTGGAGCTCGACCATATCAGCCGCACGGAGAACGGCGGGCTGATTTTGGGCTTGAGTGGGGAGCGGGTGGTGATTTCAGGAGAACGTGGAGTACACTGTCCGTTCCGGTTCGGAACAGCTCGGCACCATTGTCAAGCCCCCTCCCGCGGGGGACAAGATCGCCATCGCAGGGCGCGTCTGGGTCGTGGAGGACGTGGATCACCAGCGGCACGAGGTCTTCTGCACCCTCGTCAAGGGCAGCATCCCCGCCTACTTCGGGGACGTGGCGGGCGATATTCACACGCGCATCTTAGAGCGCATGTACCGCGTGCTCTCGGAGGATGCGCAGTACCCCTATCTGATGCGCCGCGCCCTCTGTCGGCTTGCCGACGCGCGGGAGCTGTTTGAGAAATCCCGCATGGGCGAGCGCCCGCTCGTGCATCTCGGCGGGAGGATGTGGGCGCTCTTCCCCTGGCTGGGAAGCTACGCCTTCCTCGCGCTCGAGCGCTTTTTGAAGCTGCGCTGCGCCGTACGCCTCGGGCTCAAAGGCTTGCAGTCCTCCCGCCCCTATTACATGCAGTTTACCATGCAGGTGGGCGAGGCGGAGTTTTACGAGATCGTCAGCGAGGAGGCGGCGCAGGACTTCGACGCGCTCACGCTGGTATACGAAAACGAAGTGCCGGTGTTTGAAAAGTACGACGAATTCGTGCCCGCGGAGCTGCTGCGCAAGGACACGCAGGGCATGAAGGCGCGCGTGGAGAGCTGGCGCAAATTCACAGGGACGGCTGCCGACCATGCATGATATATGGAACCCCTGGCACGGCTGCAAAAAATGCAGCGAGGGCTGCCAGAACTGCTATATGTACTTTCTCGACGGGCTGCGCGGCAAAGACGGGGGCGAGATCTACCGCACCAAGGCGAGCTTTCGCTACCCGCTCTCCAAGGATCGGAACGGACGCTACAAGGTCAGAAGCGGGGAGATGCTGCGTGTCTGCATGACCTCGGATTTCTTTTTGGAGCAGGCCGATCCCTGGCGCGAAGAGGCCTGGGAGATCATCCACCAAAGACCGGACGTGAAGTTTTTCCTGCTGACCAAGCGGCCGGAGCGCGTGGCCGCGCACTTGCCCTACGACTGGGGCGAGGGCTGGGAAAACGTGATGTTCAACGTCACCTGCGAAAACCAGCGCCGCGCCGACGAGCGCATTCCGATCCTGCTCTCGCTCCCCTTCAAGCACAAGGGCATCATGTGCGCGCCCTTCATCGGCCCGGTCAGTATCCAAAAGTATCTCCCGTCCGCTCAGATCGAGCAGGTGCTGTGCGACGGGGAAAACTACGGCGGCGCCCGCCCCTGTCATTATGAGTGGGTCAAGGCGCTGCGCGACGAGTGCAGGGCTTTCAACGTGACCTTCACCTTCTGCGGCACCGGGCGTCAATTCGTCAAGGACGGCAAAACCTACCGTCTTGAAGGCAGCCTGCAAACCGAGCAGGCGCGGAAATCCGGTCTCAGCTTTCTCGGAAAGCCCATAGATTTCAAGCTCTGCGACACCTGGGGCAACCCCATCCCGAAGGAGGAGCTCTATGTTCCCTATTTCGGTGCGCGCTGCCGGAAATGCGGGATGCAGCAGAGCTGCAACGGCTGCAGCCGCTGTGGAAAATGCGAAGCCAAAGAAAACGTATAAAATCATCACCCCGGGCGTATGCTGTCCGGGGTGATGATTTTGAAGAAAGCAACTTGGAAAACCTACGCCTTCTACGTCGGCATGACCGAATTGGCGGGGCTGCTCGCGGGGCTTATCAGCCGGGAGGCGACGCAGCTTTATCAGCAGACGATCCTCAAGCCCGCGCTCTCGCCGCCGGGCTGGCTGTTCCCGGTGGTGTGGAGCGTGCTGTATCTGCTGATGGGCGTCGGCGCCGCGCGCGTTTCGCAGACGCCGGCGGGCAAAGGCGCGCTCAAAATCTACTGGACGCAGCTTGCCGTGAACTTTCTCTGGCCGATCCTCTTTTTCAATTTCCAGCTCTTCGGCTTCGCCTTTTTCTGGCTGGCGCTGCTCTGGGGGCTGATCGTATGGATGACGCTGAGCTTTCTGGAACTGGACAGAGCCGCCGGGCTCACGCAGCTTCCCTATCTGCTCTGGGTCGCCTTCGCGGGCTATCTCAATCTCGGCGTCTGGATGCTCAATCGCTTCTGATGGCGTAGGGACAGTGGCCAGTGGTTTGGGAAAAGTGAACAGTTCCTTAATAGTTAAGGTGTCGCTTCGCGACGGATTGGAAACTCCGCGAAGCGACACCTTTTTTCATTTCATATCGGCAGAGAGAAAGCGCCTTTCCTGACCGCTCGTGCCGCGCCGATCAATGATCGGCGCTACGCATTAGCAGCGTTTGCGGGATGTGGCAGTAGCCGCCGGGGTTTTTGTCGAGATATTTCTGGTGGTAGTCCTCCGCCGGGTAGAAGTTTTCGAGCGGCTGAAGCTCCACTTCAAGCTTTGCTCTGTACTTCGCCTGTTCGGCTTCATAGCGGGCTTTCAGCTCCTCAAGATCGGCCTCGTCCACATAGTAGATGCCCGTGCGGTACTGGATGCCCTTGTCCCCGCCCTGCCGGTGGTAGGAGGTGGGGTCGATGGTCAGAAAGTACCAGTCGAGCAGCCGGGTCAGGCTGAGCCTGTCCGCGTCGTAGTCAATGCGCACGGTTTCGGCGTGCCCCGCGCTTGCGCAGACCTGCTGATAGCTGGGGAATGCCGTGGGGCCGTTTGCGTAGCCGACCTCAGTCTCCAATACGCCGTCGAACTGGTCGAAGAACTTCTGCGTCCCCCAGAAGCAGCCCCCGGCGAGATAAATGCGTTTTCTGTTCACGTTCATCGCCTCCCGCAAAAGCATAGCACAGCCGCGCCCGTTTCGCAAGTTCCAATCCGTCGCGAAGCGACACCCTAAGGAAGCGCTGATTAATCCAGCTTCGGCGTCTACCGGCAAATTTCCGCCGGCTCTGCGTTGCAAAAGTTTGAAATACACAAAGTATTCCTGCACTAGCGCTTCCCTAACGATTCACTCCTCACTCTTCACTCTTCACTGACCACTGGCCACTTATTCCGCTCCCTGCATCTTGTCCAGGATCGCGTCGATGGCGGCGAAGCGATCCTCGCGCATGCCGATCGTCTCTCCCAGCTCCATGAGCTGATTGCCGTCCGTGCTCTGCTCCCAGCGCGGCAAGCCCTCGCCGTTGGGGTCGCCCGTGCGGCAGAAGTTCACCGCGTAGTCGGAGAAGAGCTCGCCCAGCGCGCGGTCGGATTCGTCATAGAGCCGGGAATTTGCCGGGACGTTTCCGTAGAGATAGACCTCCTCCCCGCTGTGCCAGGAGCCGAGGCGCCCGTTCTCCTTGCTGAAATAATACTCGTAAGCCGGGATGCCGTTTGCGATGGCCTGGCGCGTCCAGCAGGCGTGGCCGTGGGTGAAGAAGATCGCGGAATAAACGTCGATCCACATGGCCTTCGCTTCCTCGTCGTTCGTCGCGGGGTAGAGCGCAAGCACCTCGTCGGCGTAATCGCCGAAATAGGCGCGCACCTTGCTCTCGTAGTTTTTCATGTTCGCGTTGTCAAAGAGGATGAAGGGTACGCCCTCCAGGGCGTTAAAGCCCTCGAGCATGGCCTCCTCGTTGTGCTCGCCCTTTTGATAAGCCTCATACGGCGTCTGCGGCAGCGCGTAGCCGTCCACGGTGATATGGTGGTTCACGTCCGCCGCTGCGACGAGGGTCTCGGCGTCCAGCGCGCGCAGTTCACTGAGCGTGGTCGCGCCGAAACGCTCCATGGTCTGCCTCCCGGTCTCCAGCGCCTCGTCCAGCGGTCGGAAGGAGTGCGTCGGCTTCGGGGCGGTGGTGGTGGAGCTCTCGCCAATGACGCGGCGGAAAAGCCCCTTCGCCAGCGGCGAGGTGCAGAGCGCCGAAACGCAGGCCGAACCCGCCGACTCCCCCGCGAGGGTCACGTTCTCCGGGTCGCCGCCGAAGGCCGCGATGTTGTCCCGCACCCACTCGAGCGCCTTGATCTGATCGAGCAAGCCGTAGTTGCCGGTCGTGCCGTTGGGGGATTCCGCCTGCAGCTCCTCCGTCGCGAGAAAGCCGAACACGCCCAGACGGTAGCCCAGGTTCACCGCGACGACGCCCTTGCGCGCAAGCCCTTCGCCGCGATAGTCCGCGTACCAGGGCTGCCCGGTTTGCAGGGAACCGCCGTGGACGTACACCAGCACGGGCAGCTTCTCCTGCGCCCCGGCGGGCTTCCAGATATTGAGATAGAGCGCGTCCTCGGAATTGGCGTCCCGGTAGTTGTCCGAGAGGGAGATTTTATAGTCGTGGTAGCCGATGATCTGGGAGAGGGAGCTCACGATCACGGAACTCTGCGGTTGCATGAACATCGGCGCGAAGGAATCCGCCGCGCGCACGCCCTCCCAGGGCTCCGGGTCCTGCGGCTCGCGCCAGCGAAGCTCCCCCACCGGGGGCGCGGCGTAGGGGATGCCCGCGTAGACCTCCACGGCTCTGTCGGCGGTGTACACGCCGGTGAGCTGCCCGCCCGAGACCGTGACGGCCTCGGTCACGCCGCCGTTTTTGCCCTCCACCGCCGGATGCAGCTTCACGGGGCCGACGGTTTTATTGAGCACCAGCGCCAGCAGCAGCGCGAGCAGCAGAAAGCCGCCGAGGCGCAGATACCACTTGTCCGCGCCCATGCGCCACCAGGCGAAAACGCCCAGCATCAAAAGCGCCAGCGCCCAGCCGCAGAGCGTGTTTTTGTTGAGCTCCAGCAGCGCGAGAAAGACCAGCGCGAAGAGCACATAGGGGATCCAGAAGCCCAGATGCAGGTTCAGTTTTGGCATACGTTCACCTCATTGAAAGGATACAAGGGGGATGTGAAAAACCACATCCCCCTTTGATTCAGAATTTCCCGCCGTGCCCGGAATGGCCGCTGAAGCCGCCGCCGGAATGCCCGCCGGAGCTGCGGCTCTCCTGCTGCACCACCTGCACCGTGCGGGTGCGGTTGAGGAAATGATCCTGCACGACGCGCATATGGGGGCTTGTGACGGTCATGTAATCGTCCGCGTCGCGCTTCTCCACGGCGGTCTTCATTTTGCGCTTCATGCCGCCCGTGACGCCGAGGGCGGAGAGCAGGCCGACCACGACAGCGCCCACGCCCTTCCCGGCGCTGAAAAGCTTCTCCTGCTCGGCCTCGCGCTCCGCCGGAACCAGAAGCTGCTCGACGGTTGTGAGATAGGCTTTGAAGCCGCCGTACCAGTCGTTCTCCCGGAAGGACGGGAGGAAGGATTCGTCCAGCGTGTCATCGACCCTGTGCGGGAAGGCGTAGTTTCCGAAGCTCCCGTGCACGTCGATATAGAAGTCCCGCTCCGCCATGCTCACGAGAAAGAGGATGCCGTCCCCCGTCTCGCCGAAGCCGATCAGATAGCGGTCAAAAATCTCCCTGGCGCAGTTTTCGATGCTGCCGCGCCCGAACTCCGTATAGTCCTGCGTGGTGACGATATACACGCCGCACTGGTATCTCTCCGAGATCCCGGCGGCGATGCTCTCCAGCTCCGCCTGCTGCTCGGCCGTAAGGATCCCGGCGGAATCGGTCACATAGCCGAGGTTCCCGCCCGAGAGGGCGGAGGCGGAGAGGGGCAGGGCAAGGCTCAGCACCAGCACCAGCAAAAGCGAAATCGCAAGCTTTCGTTTCATGCCGCACCTCCTCACAGAAAGAAGTACAGAAGCGCCGCAAGCGCCCCCGCGACCGGCAGGGCGACGCCCGCGAAGTAGCCCCAGTAACGCTTCTTCGACACGGGCAGATCGCCGATGAGCTTGCCGGTCTGCCCGTTCATGGCGAAGAGGAAGCTCTGATCCTTGTAGCGGGTGGAGAGCATCCAGACCGGCAAAAGCGCGTAGTTGACCTCGCCCCGGCGCAGGCGGACGCTCTTGCTCTCGGGGATGCAGGTGGCGTAGCCGCCCTGCGCCGTCGCGGCGATCACGTCCTCGGCCGTCTTTGCCGCGCGGGCGTCGGCGCGCTTGGCGCACTCGTCCTGCGGCACGTCGTACTTGTTCGCGAGAAAGCCGGGCAGATACGCGGGCGAGAAGGGCTTGAGCTCGCTGTAGTCAAAGGGCTCGATGGCGTCCATGTGCGCGTCCGGCATGCGCTCGGAGCCGTCCACCGGAATGCGCACGAAATCCACGTCCCCCGAGCGGCGCAGGCGGAAATGATCGGTCTCGGTGATGATCTTGTCGCCCTGCCTGTGCGTCATGCTGCGCGTGGCGTTGAAGCTCATATCCACCTCGGCGGTGCCGTTAAAGAGCCAGAAGGGCACGTAAACGCCCTGGATCTTCTCGATCTGGTTCGCGGCGGCAAACTCCTTCGGCAGGAGCTTCTTGTCCTTGTAAAACTCGCTGAGCGCCCTGACAGCGGCCTTCTTGTCGAGCTTGAAGGGCAGGATATAGTCGGGTTTGAGGCTCCCGTCGAACTGCCCCGGCACGACCGTGGGGTTGCCGCAGTAGGGGCATTGCGTGGCGACGGTCGTGCTGTCGCAAATCAGCTCCGCGCCGCAGGAGGGGCAGGTGTAGGCGCGCATATCCGCGCCCGCCTCGCCCCAGTCGCCGGAGACGGCGTCCCAGCCCCAGGGCTTCTCCTCCGCGGCCGCCTGCGCAGCCTGCTGGGCGCTCTCGATCTTCTCGCCGTAGAGCGCCTCAATCTCCTGCACCGGGAAGCTGCTGCCGCAGTAATCGCACTTGAGCCGGCCGCTCTCGCCGTCAAAGTGCAGCGGCCCCGTGCAGGCGGGGCATTGAAAATTGGTGATCTGTGCGGGCACAGGCTTTCACCTCTCTAACATAGTTTGGATTTGATCGGGCATTTCTTCCCCGGCCTCGATCAGCGGGAGATACCAGAAGCGGTAGGAATAGGGCTGCTCCTCCGTATCCTCCCAGCTTGCGCCCCAGGGGCGCAGGTGGACGGTGAAGTCGAAGGCTTCGCCCCCGGCGTCGTGGCGGCCGCTGAGCGTGAGGCTACCGCCGTCCCAGGAGGCTGCGATCCCCTCGGCGTCATCCAGCCAGAACCAGCCGTCGGACGCTGCCAGGCTCTCATCGCCGAACACGAGCACAGCCATGGGCGCCTTGCGGCTCCCCTGCTCATCCCAGAGCGTGAGCGTGAGCCCGTTTTCGCTCAGCGCGGCCTCGGCGCAGCAGTCATACCAGGTCTCCGGCATCGCGCCCGCGCTGTTTTCGATCTCCCACCGGCCGTAATAGTCCCCTGCGAGCTCCGCAAAGCTCGCGGGCTGGGGCGTGGGCGTCGGGAGAGCGGGCACAAGCTCCTCGCGCACGAAGGTATAGACCACGCCGTTATCCAGCAGGTCGAGCGTGATCTCCCCGTCTCTCAGCGTGCCGGGGCTTAAAAGGCCGTTCATGTCGATGCTCAGGCGCTCGCCCTCGAGGAGCCAGCGCAGCGTGCCCTCGTGCTCCCCGACGGTGAGACGCCCGCGCCCGCCGTTTCGCAGCTCCAGGCGCACGTCGCCGTTGTAGACCTCCCCGGGCAGAAAGCTTTGATCCCCATAACGAAGCCCTGTACAGAGATAGACGCCCGCGTTCGGGTCATCCTCCCCGCAGGCGCAGAGCGCGAGGAGCAGCAGGGCGCACAGCAGCAGGGCCGCCGTGCGCTGCTTTCGTTTCAATGTCTTCAAATCACGTCGTTTGCGTCGAAGGGATCGCCGCACTCGGGGCAGAAGCGGGGCGGCTTCGTCGGGTCTTCCGGCTCCCAGCCGCACTTGTCGCACTTATACTGCAGCGCGCCTGCGGGCTTCTTCGCGCCGCACTCGGCGCAGAACTTGCCCTTGTTCACCGCGCCGCAGGCCGTGCACGTCCAGCCGCCGAGGACGACGGTGGGCTTCTTCGCCCCGCACTCGGGGCAGAACTTGCAGACCCAGCCTTCCGCCGCAGGGGCGGGGGCGGGCTGCTGCGCCGGCTGCTGCTGCGCCATCTGGAAAAGGCTCTGGGCGTTCACGCCGCCGGCCTGCTGCGCCATGTTCATGCCCATGAAGGCCATGGCGGCGCCGCCCTGGTTCGCGGCGGCGGACTGCATCGCGGCGGCCTGCGCCCCGACGAGGTGCGCCGCGGCCATGCTGGGATCGCGGAAGGCGGCGTTGCGCTGCAGTTCCTTGATCATGGCCTCGTCCTCTTCGCTGGCCTTCACGCTGGAGACGCCGAAGGAGACGATCTCCATGCCCCTCAGATCGCGCCACTTGGCGGAGAGCACGTCGTTGAGCGCCTCGGCCAGCTCAAGCGCGTGACCGGGCAGGGCGGAATAGCGGATGCCCATCTCGGAGATGCGGGCGAAGGCGGGCTGCAGCGCGGTGAGCAGCTCGGCCTTCATCTGCCCTTCGAGCTTATCGACGGTGTAATTGGCGCTCACGTTGCCGCAGACGTTGGTGTAGAACAGCAGGGGGTTCGAGACGCGGATGCTGTACTCGCCGAAGCAGCGGATCGCGATGTCGATATCGAGGCCGATGTTGCGGTCAACCACGCGGAAGGGCACCGGGGAGGGCGTGCCGTACTTGTTGCCGGGCAGCTCGCGGGTGTTGAAGTAGTAGACGCGCTGATCCTTGGGCGCCTGTCCGCCGAAGGTGAAGCGCTTGCCAATGTTTTTGAAGACGGCGGCAATGCTGTCGCCCAGCTTGCCCGCGAAGATCGAGGGCTCGGTGGAGCTGTCATAGACGTACTCGCCCGGCTCGGCGCAGACGTCCACGATCTTGCCCTGCTCGACGATCAGCATGCACTGGCCGTCCGCTACGGCGATGACGGAGCCGTTGGAGATGATGTTGTCGTCCCCGCGGTTGGAGGAACGGCCGGAGACCTTCTTCTTGCCCTTGACGGCAAGCGTGTCGTTCGGCAGCGCCTCGCAGTAAAAATATTCCTTCCACTGATCGCCCAGAACGCCGGAGGCGGCGCCGAGCGCGGCATGAATCAGACCCATGATGTTTCTCCTTTCAAATCTATCGTTTGCCTTGCTTGTGACACTATATTGCTACTATAAATATAGTGGAATCGCGTGAAAAAATCAACAGGGAAATAAAAAAAGCCGGGCATCCGGCAGAACGCAGCTTCCCTTGTTCCCCCATCAG
>CAJOFI010000070.1 GCA_905233595.1 uncultured Oscillospiraceae bacterium
GACAAAATTGTAGTTTTAGTGAATAGTGAATAGTGAATAGTGAATAGTGAATAGTTAAGGTGTCCCCTGCGGGGACTTATTATAATCGTCGCGAAGCGACACCGCAGCTTTTCACTCTTCACTTTTCACTCTCGCAAGGATCTCCGCGTCCTTCTTGAGCACCGCTTCGGCGTCGGCGGCACGTTTTTTTTGAAGGCGCTGCGCGAGGGCTTCATCCGTCACGGCGAGGATCTCGGCGGCGAGCAGCGCGGCGTTCGCGCCGCCGTTTACGCCGACGGTGGCCACCGGGATACCCGAGGGCATCTGCACGGTGGACAAGAGCGCGTCCAGCCCCTCGAGCACCGGCCCCTTGCAGGGGATGCCGATGACGGGCAGGGTGGTGTTCGCGGCGACGGCGCCCGCGAGGTGCGCCGCCATCCCGGCCGCGCAGATCAGAACGCCGAAGCCCTCCTCCCGCGCGCGCAGGGCAAAGTCGCGCGCCTCAAGGGGCGTGCGGTGCGCGGAGTAGACGTGCACCTCAAAGGGCACGTTCAGCTCCGTGAGAAGATTGGTGGTTTTTCGGATCACGGGCAGATCGCTGTCGCTGCCCATGACGATCCCGACTTTTTTCATGGCTTCCTCCATACGAACGAAAAAAAGGGCGCACGAAGACCAAGGTCTCTGTGCGCCCAGACGGTCGGCATATTCTCTCCCGTTCCTCCGTGGTGCTCCACTGATCCGTCAGTTGCGGGAAAGTTTCGATTGATGCCGGAATTTTATCACATAGGCGCGTTTTGCGTCAATTGCCATTCAGCCCAAAAGTTGGGGGAAAAACTCACTTGATTGTGGGCGAAGTGTCCTTCTGAATGACGTCGTGCGCGCCGCCCTCCACGATGGAGGTAGGGGAGACGAGGGTGAGAACGGCCTTCTCCTGCAGCTCGGGGATGCTCATCGCGCCGCAGTTGCACATCGCGTGGCGCACCTTCGAGAGCGTGAGGGCGACGTTGTCCTTGAGGGAACCGGCGTAGGGGACGTAGGAATCCACGCCCTCCTCGAAGCTCAGCTTCTTGTCGCCGCCCATGTCGTAGCGCTGCCAGTTGCGCGCGCGGGCAGAGCCCTCGCCCCAGTACTCCTTGTAGTAGGTGCCGCCGATGTTGACCTTGTTGGTGGGGCTCTCGTCGAAGCGGGCGAAGTAGCGCCCGAGCATCACGTAGTCCGCGCCCATGGCGAGGGCGAGGGTGATGTGGTGGTCGTAGACGATGCCGCCGTCGGAGCAGACCGGGATGTAGACGCCCGTCTCCTCAAAATAGCGGTCGCGCTCGGCGCAGACCTCGATGACGGCGGTGGCCTGGCCGCGGCCGATGCCCTTGGTCTCGCGCGTGATGCAGATGGAGCCGCCGCCGATGCCGACCTTCACGAAGTCCGCCCCGCAATCGGCGAGGAAGCGGAAGCCCGCCGCGTCCACCACGTTGCCGGCGCCGACCTTCACGGCATCGCCGTAGTTTTCACGGATCCAGGCGAGGGTGAAGCGCTGCCAGTCGGTGTGACCCTCGGAGGAGTCGATGCACAGTACGTCCGCCCCGGCCTCGAGCAGCGCGGGGACGCGCTCCTTGTAGTCACGGGTGTTGATGCCCGCGCCGACGACGTAGCGCTTGTGCGCGTCGAGCAGCTCGTTGGGGTTCTGCTTGTGGCTCTCGTAGTCCTTGCGGAAGACGAAATAGCACAGGCGGCCGTTCTCGTCAATGATGGGCAGGGAGTTGAGCTTATGCTCCCAGATGATGTCGTTGGCCTCCTTGAGGGAAGTACCCTCCTTCGCCCAGATGAGCTTGTCAAAGGGGGTCATGAATTCGGAGACCTTCGTGTCCTCCGCCATGCGGGAGACGCGGTAGTCGCGGCTCGTCACCACGCCGACGAGCTTGCCGTCGGCCGTGCCGTCCTCGGTGACGGCGATGGTGGAGTGCCCGGTCTCCTCCTTGAGGCGCAGCACGTCCCTGAGCGTCGCCTCGGGGCTGATGTTGGAGTCGGAGCGGACGAAGCCCGCCTTGTAGCTCTTGGCGCGGCGCACCATCGCGGCCTCGTCCTCGATGGACTGGGAGCCGTAGAAAAAGCTCACGCCGCCCTCCTTCGCCAGCGCGACGGCGAGCCGGTCGCCGGAGACGGACTGCATGATCGCGGAGATCATGGGGATGTTCATGGTGATGGCGCTCTCCTCCTCGCCCTTGCGGAACCTGACGAGGGGCGTCTTGAGGGAGACCTTCTCGCTGCGGCAGCTGATGGGCGTGTAGCCCGGGATGAGAAGGTACTCGTTGAAGGTATGGCAGGGTTCATTGATGATCTTCGCCATGATCATTCTCCTTTCAAAATTTGCTTGCTCTCACAGTAGACGCAGCGATAGATTTTATGAGCCCGGTCGGTGCAGCGGAAGGCCTGCGGCAGCTCCTGCTCGGTCCGGACGATGCACCTGGGGTTATCGCATTGGAGGTCGTAGACGATCTCTTCGGCTTCGCGTTCCGGCTCGTCCATGCCCTCGAGCAGCTTGAGGATCAGCGCCATACGCATATATTTGCCGTTTGCGACCTGCTTGAAGTAGCAGGCGCGGGGGTCCTTGTCCACCGCGACGGAGATCTCGTTCACGCGCGGCAGGGGGTGGAGGATGCAGAGGTCGGGCTTTGCGGTCTGGAGCTTGTCGGGCGTGAGGATGTAGCTGTCCTTCAAGCGCTCGTACTCCGTCGGGTCGGGGAAGCGCTCGCGCTGGATGCGGGTCATGTAGAGGATGTCGAGCGCGGGCATGGCGGCTTCCAGATCCTCCGTCTGCTCGTAGGGGATATTCTGCGCGGCGAGCACTTCCTTTTTCACGTAGCTCGGAAGCTTCAATTCCTCCGGGGAGATGAGCACGAACCTCACGCCCTCGTAGCGGCTGAGCGCGGAGATGAGCGAGTGCACCGTGCGCCCGTACTTGAGGTCGCCGCAGAGCCCCACCGTGAGATTTTCAAAGCGCCCCTTCTCGCGGTAGATCGTGAGGAGGTCGGCGAGGGTCTGGGTCGGGTGGTTATGCCCGCCGTCGCCCGCGTTGATGACGGGGACGGAGGCGTTTAAGGACGCGACGTAGGGCGCGCCGTCGCGCGGGTGGCGCATGGCGATAATGTCCGCGTAGCAGCTGATGACCTTCGCCGTGTCCGCCACACTCTCGCCCTTGGCGGCCGAGGAGCTCTGCGCCTCGGAAAAGCCGATCACGTGGCCGCCCAGCTCGTACATGGCGGCCTCAAAGCTCAGGCGCGTGCGGGTAGAGGGCTCGAAGAACAGCGTCGCAAGCTTCTTGCCCCTGCAGCGCTCGGAGTAGGCGTCGGGGTGGGCGATGATGTCGTTTGCGGTGTCCATGAGCGCGTAGAGCTCCTCCACCGAAAAGTCGAGGATGTTGATGAGACTTCTCATGCCCCGGCCCCGATCCAGCTTTCGTCCGAGGGATCGTCCCGGAAGCGCAGGAGCCGCCGCACGTCCTCCGGGCGGATGTAGTTTTCCTCCGCGGCGACGCGCGCGATCACGTCAAAGCTGCAAAGGCTGTGGTTCTCCACGCCGGCATGGGCAAGCCTTTCCAGCCCCTTCTGCATCCCGTAGGTAAAGATGCTCACCACACCGAGGACGTTTGCCCCGGCTTCACGCAGCGCGTCCACCACTTCGATGACGCTTCCGCCGGTGGAGATGAGGTCTTCCACCACCACGACCTTCTGACCGGGCAGCAGCCTGCCCTCGATCCGGTTCTGCCGCCCGTGATCCTTCGCGCCCGAGCGCACGTAGCCCATGGGGAGCTTCATGAGGTGACCCACGATGGCGGCGTGGGCGATCCCGGCGGTGGAGGTGCCCATGAGCACTTCCGCGTCGGGGTAGTATTCTCTTACCAACTCCGCAAGGCCGCTCTCCACGTCGTTTCGCACCTCGGGCGCGGTGAGGGTCAGGCGGTTATCGCAGTAGACGGGGCTTTTGATGCCGCTGGCCCAGGTGAAGGGCTCGTCCGGGCGGAAGAAAACGGCGTGGATTTTGAGCAGGTCTTTCGCGATCGTTTCAGCTTTCATCCGAGAAACTCCTTTACACAGCGTTGATAGGCGGCAACGGGGTCAGCCGCCTGTGTGATGGGACGCCCCACCACAATGTAATCCGAGCCCAGCGCCCGCGCCTCGGCCGGGGTGGTGACGCGCTTCTGGTCGCCCTTCTCACCCTCGGCAAAGCGCACACCCGGGGTCACGGTGAGAAAGCCCGCGCCGCAGCGGTCGTGCACCTTCCCGGCCTCGAGCGGGGAGCAGACCACGCCGTCGAGCCCCGCCCTGTGCGCGTTTTCGGCGTAGGCCATGACGACCTCGTCCATGGGCTTTTCGATGAGAAGCTCTGTCTCCAGCGCCGTCTGATCGGTGCTCGTGAGCTGCGTCACCGCGATGAGCAGCGGGCGCGATCCGTCCGGGCGCATCAGCCCCTCGAGCGCGGCGCTCATCATGGCGAGGCTCCCTGCGGCGTGGAGGTTCACGATGTCCGCGTCCAGCCTCGAGAGCGAGCGCATGGCCTTCTTCACGGTGTTCGGAATGTCATGCAGTTTGAGGTCGAGAAAAATTTTATGCCCGCGCTGTTTGATCTCCCGCACGATCTGCGGCCCCTCGGCGTAGAAAAGCTCCATGCCGATCTTCACGAAGGGCTTCTGCCCGGTGAAGCGGTCGAGAAAGGCGAGGGTCTCCTCGGCGGTGCCGAAATCGCAGGCAACAATCACGTCTTTAGCCATGGGCGCCTCCTATTATATCTCTCAGATTTTGGATCCCGTAACGGTTCATGACCGCCGGGAGTCTGTCGATGATCTCCTTGCAGGCGAAGGGGTTTTTGAGGTTCGCGGCGCCGACCTGCACGGCGCTCGCCCCGGCGAGCAGCATTTCGACCACGTCCTCGGCGGAGCTTACGCCGCCAAGCCCCACCACGGGGATTTTCACCGCTTTCGACACCTGATGCCGCCAAGCCGCCTTTC
>CAJOFI010000071.1 GCA_905233595.1 uncultured Oscillospiraceae bacterium
ATGAGCGCCGCAGGACGCAAAAGCTCCCGGCGGCGGTGAAGTGGCTCACGATCCCGCTCTGCGCGCTCGTGTGCTGGCTGGTCTTTGCCGCTTCCGCCGCGCTGTTCGGCGGCTTTCTCGGCGCGCTCGCGGCGAAGCTGATTACCTGGGCGCTGACGCTTGCGGCGCTGGTGCTCGGCACGGCCGCGGCGGTAAAGACCCTGTTTCCCGATCTGCCGCTGAAAAAGATTTTCAATAAGCGCACGGTCTCGGGCGTGCTGCTCGGCGGCGCGGCGCTTGCGGCGCTCGACCTGCTGCTGCCGCTATTCTGGGCGGAGTACAGCCGCGTCGAGGCGCTCGTCCACGTCCTCGGCGTCCTCGCCGTGCTCGGCACCGCCACGGGGAGCTTTGCCCGACAAGAAAAAAAGCGCCGCGAGAGCGCGGCGCCGGAGATCGAAGAGGAACTCGAGGAAGTGCCCGAGGAGGAAGAGGAAAAGCCCCTCACCCGAGAGGACATCCTCGCCCTCGCCGATACCGTCAGCCGTAAGCGCCCGTAGGGCGCTTGCGGCCAGTGGTCACCATAACGATTCACTATTCATTATTCACTATTCAGTATTCACTCTTAGGAACAGTGCAGAAATAAATTGTGCAAAGATGGCGTAGGATTTTTCGCCTGTAGCGAGATTTCAAGATTTGACAACGAAGCTACAGGTGAAAAAGACAAGTCAGATTGCACAAGTTATTTCGGAACAGTTCCTTAAATATATAAAGACTCCCCCGGGTTTCCCCGGGGGAGCAGTCCGCGAATGCCGTGCCGGCTCAATTATAACCTGCACGAGAGGGCAGGTGGGTCGCCTAAGCTCTGTTTCGCTGCTTCCAACGTCCGGCGCGAAGCCGGGAGGCCTGCAATCCGCAGATTCAAATCGGCATCCCTTATTAGAGATGTGGGTTTAATGAGCCGCCATGCCCCGAGGGGCATACACGCACACCGCAGAACTTTGTATTCAGTTTACGCAGGAAAGAGGGCGCTTATTCCTCTTCCTCGTCGTCAAAGAGCAGAACCATGAAATGCTCGTACACGTCCTGGAGCTGCGCCTCGTCGTCGATGGATTCATAGACCTCGTCCCCGTTCTCATCCAGAACGGCGCGCAGGATGATGATGCCGTAATCCGGGTCGTTCTCATCCATGTCGGCGGGAAGAAAGGCCATATAGGTCTCCCCGTTGTAATCCATGGTGTCCAGCACCTCAAGCTCAAACTCCTGACCGTCGTCGTCCACGATGGTGACGAAATCGCTGCCGAATTCCTCGCTCATATCCTTGCCTCCTGTCTTTTGCTGTCCCTATTGTAACCCAAGATCGGCAAGAAATCAATATAAAACTATGCCGCAAGTGCAATCAATTTTTGAAGTATAGCGTTGCGCTGCGAGATCCTTCGCTTGCGCTCAGGATGACACGCAGAAAGTGAATAGTGAAAAGTGAATAGTGAAAAGTTAAGGTGTCGCTTCGCGACGATTCCAATTCGTCCCCCGAAGGGGGACGCCATAATTATTCACTATTCACTATGCACTAAGCCGCGCGGCCTACGAGCCCAGATCCTCCAGCAACAGCAGCAGCTCCTGCCTTGAGAGCACCGGGATGCCGGCCTGCACCATCGCGCGGTCGGCGCTGCGCAGGTTTTTCAGCTCGATGCCCGTCACGCGCAGCGGCTCGCGGCTGCGCGCCGTCTCAAACCCCGCGACGCGGCCGCCGCTCTCGCGCAGATAGCAGATCGCGCCCTCCGCGCGGGCGGCGTAGGCGTCGTAGATCTCGTGGGGCAGGCTGGCGTCCTCCGGCGCGCGCAGACCCCGCCAGGCCTCCGCCCCCGTAAAGACCGCCGCGCCCGCAAGCAGCAGCAGAAGCGCGATGCGCAGTCGTATTTTCACAGCGCATTCCCCCTTTCGGAAGTTCCGGTGGGGCAGCTCTAAAAACGCCTGTCCGGCGCATCACCAGACCTGCGTTTTTAGAGCGACCCTGTGATATTTTTCCTGTTTCTTGGGAAAATATTCTCAGAGGGGCGGCACTCTGCGCGCAATTGTAAATCAATCTTAAATTTTCCTAAAATTGCCCCCGATGGTTGACATGATGTGTTATACTGGTTCTACTTTATTAAATCCCCGCGCAAAGGAGGTGCCTGATGCGCTGTGAAGGATAAACGCGCAAGCGCGCCCAAGGGGCTGCGCATGGCTTTGAAGGCGGCGGGGCTCACCGTGGACCTCACCTCGTCCGTGGTGAGTACGGTGTTCAAGATCATTGGCTCGCTCCTGCTGATTCTGCTGATCGCGGGGCTGCTGTTCACCTGCATCTTCGCCTACTATGTGAAAAACTTTCTGACCCCGAACATGGATCTCTCGCTGGAGGACTTCCAGCTTTCCGAATCGAGCACGATCTGGTATCAGAACTCCGCCGGGGAGTGGCAGCAGCTCAAGAACCTCGTGGGCAACTACCGGCGCATCTGGGCGGATATCGAGGACATTCCCGAGCACATGCAGCACGCGCTCGTCGCCATCGAGGACAAGCGCTTCTATGAGCACAAGGGCGTGGACTGGTACCGCACCTCCGGCGCCTTCGTGGAGATGTTCGCCCGTATGGAGACCGGCTCCGGCGGCTCCACCATCACGCAGCAGCTCATCAAGAACCTCACCGGCAAGGACGAGATCACGATCCAGCGCAAGCTGACCGAGATCTTCGGCGCGCTGGAGCTGGAGAAGAAGTACAACAAAGAGGAGATCATGGAGTGGTATCTCAACGCGGTGTACTTCGGGGAGGGCTGCTACGGCGTGCAGGCCGCGGCGCAGACCTATTTCGGCAAGGACGTGTCGGAGCTGACGCTCGCGGAATCTGCGGCGATCGTGGGCATCACGAACATGCCCACCTACTACGATCCCTTCTACAACGAGGACAACAACAAGCAGCGGCAGGAGATCATCCTGCGGGAGATGTACGAGCAGGGCTATATCGACTACCAGACCTGGCAGGACGCCGTCGCGGAGGAGCTGCATTTCCGCTACACCCCCGGCACGCAGAACGTCGGCACGGTCTACTCCTATTATGAGGAGGTCGTCATCTACGACGTGATGCGCGATCTGATGGCGGCCAAGGGCATCAGCCAGCAGGCGGCGCGCACCCTGCTCTTCAACGGCGGCTATCAGATCTACTGCTGCCAGGACGCGAACATCCAGTCCATCGCGGACTCCATCTATCAGGACACCGCGAACCTCCCCCGCACGGGCAGCGCCCAGCAGCTCCAGAGCGCCATCGTCATCATGAACCCCTACGACGGGCGCATCCTCGCGCTCGAGGGCGGCGTCGGGGCGAAGACGCGCAGCTTCGAGCTCAACCGCGCGGTGCCGGTCTCGGTCAACGGCTTCAACTACGGCGGGGCGACGCGCTCGCCCGGCTCGTCCATCAAGCCCCTGGCCGCCTACGCCCCCGCGATCAACGAGGGGCTCATCACGCCGGACACCATGGTGAACGACTCGCCGAACATCCACCTGAGCGGCACCGACTGGTATCCCCACAACGACAGCTATGAGAACTACGGCCTCGTCACGATCTACACGGCGCTCAAGTGGTCGCTCAACACCGTGGCCGCGCAGATCATCGACAAGCTCACGCCCCAGACGGCCTACAACTATCTGACCGAGCGCCTGGGCTTTACGAGCCTCGTGCCCGATGACGCCTCCTACTCCCCGATGGCGCTGGGGCAGCTCACCAACGGCGTCTCCGTGCGGGAGATGGCGGCGGGCTACTGCGCGCTGGTCAACGACGGCATCTATACCGAGAGCCGCACCTACACGATGGTCACGGATTCGCGCGGCAACGTCGTGCTCAACAACGAGCCGAAGACCAGCCAGGCCTTCGCCCCCAACACCGCCTACTGCATGACCTGGATGATGAAAAAGGGCGTCGAGGAGGGCACCGGCCAGGAGGCGAGGCTTTACAGCATGCCCGTCGCGGGCAAGACCGGCACCTCCGGCGACTACAAGGATCGCTGGTTCGCTGGCTGCACGCCCTACTACGTGGCGGTGGTCTGGACGGGCTTTGACACCCCGGAGCGCATCAACCTCGGCGGCAACCCCGCCGCGCAGCTCTGGCGCAAGGTCATGGCGCCCGTGCACGAGGGGCTGGAGTGGCGCGACTTCACCTATCCCTACCTCGCCCCGGATACCGGCATCTTCCTGCGCAACGTCCAGGAGAACGAATACTATGACCCCGGCGAGAGCGTCGGCGACAGCACCACCGTCGTCGTGGACGATAACGGCGGCTCCTACACCGTCGAGAACAGCGGCGTCACCATCGACAACGGCGTCACCATCGACCAGCCCGACACCGGCGGCACCACCGTCACCGTCCCCGAGTCGAACCTCGGCAACGAGTACAGCATCGGCAACGACACCGGCGAGGGCAACGCCTCGATCGTCTTCGGGTAAGAGATTTTTCACACTCGATTTTTCAGCTCTCGGAAACAAGCCGGGGCAGCGTTCTGAGAGCTGAAAACCGGGGCGATCGGGATACCTTCCCCCCACAACGCGGAAAAACCCCGCTTTTTGCAAAAAAATCCCCCACAAAAGACGTGTTTACCAGGGATTCCCTGTTGACAAAATTCATTCATTGTGTTACATTTTGATTACAAAACTGGAGGTGCTACTTTTGGCAAAGACATTGGAGTATAAGGGTCATCCTCTCCAAAGGAAGGACAACATCATCTACTACGGCAGCTTCGCGGACAAATACATCATCATGATGCAGGTTCTCGACAGCAAGAAGCAGGGCGATCTCGACGTCGCCACCAAGGTATCCGTTCAGCTTCAGATGACCGATCCGGCGATCAAGAGCCGTGACCGCGTGGTCAAGAAGAGCGAGAAGGAGAGCCTCTACGCCGCGATGGATGTTGCCGCGGTGTGGCTTGAGCGCGCACTGTCCTCCAGATAACGCCCGGCTTCGCGGGGGCTTTCCCGGCGGCGCGGATGGGCTTGGAAAGAAGGCACTGTTCATGCGCAAAAAAATAATACGCACATTCGTCGCGCTGCTGCTCGCGCTCGCGCTGGCGCCCACGGCGGCCTGGGCGGAGAGCGCCACCGTTCTCGGCGACGCGGTGAACCTCCGCGAGGGGCCTGGGATCGGCTATCCCGTGGTCGATACGATCCCCGGCGGCGCCGAGGTCGAGGTGACGGATATGTCCAACGTCGCCTGGTTCGGCGTGAGCTATCACGGCAAGAGCGGCTACATGTCCACGGGGTATCTCCGCGTGAATTACAACAGCGACACCGCCACCGTCTCTTACAGTGAGCCGAGCTACGCCTCCGCCCCGGCGGAGGAGGGGACGGCGGTCATCATCCTCGAGGGCAGTTCTCCCACGGCGCAGGCGCCGGCACAGAGCAGCTCTGTGATCATCGAGCTTCCCGCCGAGACGGCTTCGCCCGCTCCGACGGCGACAAGCTCGCCCGCCCCCGCACCCACGGCGACAGCCGCGCCTGCGAGCACGGGCAGCACGGTCGTGATCTACCCGGCCGTGGACGAGGAGACCGAGGAGGGCACGGCGGTCATCATCCTCGGTGACAACACCATCTATCTCCCGGCGACCCACCGCGCCTGCGGCGGACACGGGCAAGGTGGGGAAGAAGGGCTACGTCAACGGCGATTTCGTCTGCTTTCGTTCCGCGCCCAACGGCACGGCCGGCATCATCAGCACCTACAACAAGGGCAAGGAGCTGACAATCTCCGGCGCGGCGAGCGGGGACTGGACGCCCGTGAGCATCGACGGTGCGCAGGGCTACGTGAACACGCGCTACATCACGCTCGAGGAGGAGTATCTCGCCTCCATGGCGGGCGGAGCGCGACCCCGGCGGGCAGCACCGCGAACGGCGGCAACGCCTACATTACGGGCAACAACGTGCGCTTCCGCTCGGCGCCCTCCATGAGCTCCGCCATCCTCGGCGAGTTCTTCTACGGCAACAGCGTCACCGTCACCGGCACCTCCGGGGACTGGACGGCGGTCAGCTATAACGGCAAGTCCGGCTACGTTTACAGCCGGTACGTCAAGTCCGGCAGCTTCCAGGCGAGCACGCCCGCCCAGAGCGGCGGCACGGTCGCGGCAGGCAGCGCCACCGGGCAGCAGATCGCGGACTATGCCCTGCAATACGTCGGCTGCCGCTACGTCTGGGGCGGCACCTCGCCCGAGACCGGCTTTGACTGTTCCGGCTTCGTGCAGTACGTGTACAAGCACTTCGGCTACCAGCTTAACCGCGTCGCCTGCGACCAGGCGCAAAACGGCGTCCACGTGGACAGCGACCAGCTCCAGCCCGGCGACGTGCTGTGCTTCTATTCCAGCGCAAGTTACATCGGTCACACCGGCATCTACATCGGCAACAACCGCTTTGTCCATGCCTCGACCTCGACCACCGGCGTCATCATCTCCGAGCTCAACGGCTACTACTTCACGCGCGGCTATGAGGCAAGGCGCATCGTATAACAGAATTCAGTTTTTGGTTTTCAGACAGGAAACCGGGTTTGATAGCGCTTTCTTGACAGAAAGTAGGGGACGCCGCCCTCGGCGTCCCGGCGGGGAAACGCCCAATCAACAACAATCTCCGGCGAAATGCGGCTTTGTTGCCGTTTTCGCCGGAGATTTTTCTAAGGAAACGCTGAATAAATCGTCTTCGGCATCTTCCGGAAAATTTACGCTCTGATTTTGTCACTTTTTCTTGCAATACACAAAGTATTCCGGCGAA
>CAJOFI010000072.1:0-8317 GCA_905233595.1 uncultured Oscillospiraceae bacterium
GATGACGCACTGGCACATCATGAAGGGCGCGCCGAGCAGGATGATGCGCAGATATGCGAGCGTATCGGGCAGGGTGGAGTCCGTCGCGCCGAGGAGCCGCGCAAGAGCCGGGGCGAAGAGATTGCCCAGCGCCGCGACGCATAGCCCCAGCAGCAGCGCCATGGCAAAGCCCGTGACCGCGATCTCGTTTGCCTTCTGCCGCTCCCCCGCGCCTAAGAGCCGCGAAAGATAGTTGCCCGAGCCCTGCCCGCAGAAAAAGCCGATCGCCTGGATGATCGCCATGACGGAGAACACCAGCCCCACGGCGGCGGTGGCCTGGGTGGAGATGCGCCCGACGAAATAGGTATCCGCCGCGTTGTAGATCGCCGTGACGAGCATGCTGATGACCGTCGGCACCGCGAGGGTGCAGATCAGCTTCGGGATCGGCGTCTCGGTCAGATAGGCGCGGCGGTCGGGCTTTTGCGCGCGCTTCATCCCCGATAGCCCCCTTCCCTCTCCGGCCAGGGGCTCAGGGTCTGGCGATCCTTCACGATCCACGCCCTGTCCGCAAGGCGCGCCATGGGGCTGTCGGAGAGGGAGTCGGAATAGAAATTCTCCACATGCCCGTCGGGATAATCCCGGTAAAAGCGCGTGACCTTCTCATAATCGTGGCAGTTTTTGCCGAGGATCTCCCCGGTATGGCGATCCATGCGCGTCGCGATCAGCCGAACGCCCAGCCGCTCCGCCGCGGGGCGCAGCAGAAACTCCGGCGAGGCCGAGAGGATGAGATCGTCGTCCCGCCGCCGCTCAAGGTACCACTCGGCGACGCAGGCATCAAAGTTTTCCTCCCAGAAGCGCTGCACGATCCCGTCCACGTCGTCGAGATAGGGCAGGAAGGAGAAGACCTCCTCCTTGAGGCGCTTCGTGTCGGATTTTCCGAGCAGCTTCAAGAGCAGGAGCGCCGCCGAGCCGGGCAGCGCCTTGAGCACCGCGCGCGGATAGCGGCGCAGGCAGTACATAACGAAGAGATAGGAGCTGTCGGGGAAAAAGACCGTCTGGTCAAAATCGTAGCAATTCATACTTTCTTATACTATCTTATCGTATAGGTATGCAGCACGTTGAGCGCCGTGAGGCTCATGCACAGCGCGTCCGCCGCCGCGCCGAGGGCGAGGGGCAGCACGCCGCAGAGCGCGAGCACCAGAAGCAGCAGCTTCATGCCGCAGCAGAACAGGATGTTCTGCCAGAGCGCGCTCCACGCGGCCTTCACCATGCGCTGAAGGCTCGGGAGCCGCCGGATATCGCCGGACATGACCGCGACGTCGGCCTTGTCCACGCCGTCGTCGTGCCGGAGGGTGTCGAGAGAGATGCCGACCTGCGCCTCGTTAAAAAGCGGCGCGTCGTAGAGCCCGTCGCCGACGTAGGCGAGCGTCGCCCGCTCACCGAGGGCTTCCCGGAAGTAGCGCAGGGCGGAGAGCTTGGCCTCCAGAGACAGCTCGGAGCGCATCGTGTCGATGCCGAGGGCGTTTGCCACATTGTTCGACACGCTCAGCACGTCGCCGGTGAGCATAACCATCTGCGTCACGCCCTGGGCGCGCAGATCCTCCAGCGCGTCAAAGGCGCCCTCGCGCACCTTGTCGTTCATGATGATATGCCCCCAGTAGCGGTTCTCCACCGCTACATGGATGGCGGAGCCCGCCCGGTTCGGCGTGCGGTAGAAGACGTCGTGCGCCTCCATGAGCGCGGCGCTGCCGACGTAGACGTGCCGCCCCTCGATAAAGGCGCTGACGCCGCGCCCCGGGATCTCCTCGATCTCCATGACGCCGTCCGCGTCCTCCGGCTTCCAGCCCGCCGCCTCGCGCAGCGCCTCGGCCATGGGGCTGAGGGAACGGCTCTCGGCGGCGGCGGCAAGCGTGAGCAGCTCCTCCTCGTTCACGCCGTCGGGAAAGGCGTCGCTGACCTGGAAGCGGCCGTCGGTGATGACGCCGGTCTTGCCGAAGACCATCGTGCGCACGCGGGCGAGGCGCTCAATGACGCCCTTGCCGAAGACGCGGATGCCCTCCATCTCCGCGCTTAAAAGCGCCCCCTCGAAGCAGAGGGGCACGGAGACGAGCAGCGCGCTCGGCGAGCAGAGCAGCAGAAACAGCGCCGCGCGCCGGAGCCACTCCGTCCAGCTGCCGAAGAAGATCGGCGCGATCAGCCCCAGCAGCAGCGCGCAGAGCGCGACGGTCGGGGTATAGATCCCGGCATAGCGCCGCATGCGCTTTTCCAATTTGGAATCCATCGCGCGCGCCTGCTCAAAGCTCTCGAGGCGCTTTGCGGCGGCGGAGTCGGAAAACAGGCGCTCGGCGCGCATCGTAAGGGGCGCGGAGAGGTTTATACAGCCCGCGCGCAGCTTGCCGCCCGCGCTGACGTTCACGATCTCCCCCTCGCCGCAGAGCGCGGCGCAGTCGATGGCGCTCATGCCCTCGAGCACGACGCCGTCCACAGGGATACGCTCCCCCACCTCGACGCGCAGCGTGTCCCCCACGTTCACCGTCTCCGGGACGATCTCGGAGACGACCTCGCCGACAACGAGATGCGCCTTCTCGGGCATGATGGAACGCAGAAGGTCAACGCCCCGGTCGGTGCGGGTGAGGACGTAAGCCTGCACCAGCTCCCCGACGCGCAGCGCCAGCAGGCAGAAGGCGCTTGCCGCGAAGTCCCCGACGCTGAAAATGACGACCGCCGCGACGACGAAGAGCAGCTCCTCCTCCGGGAGCCTGCGCTCTACGATGCGCTTGAGGGCGCGGCGCAGCAGCTCGTAACCGGAGGCGAGCGCCGACGCGCCCAGCAGCAACGCCTTCACCCAGACCGGGGAGCGCAGCAGAAAGCCCACCGCCCACAGCAGCAGCGCCAGCAGCACCGGGATCGTTGTCCGCCAGGAGAGCTCGCGGTAATACTGCTTTTTGTTCTGTCCAAAGCGGTAATTGAGCACCCTCGGCAGCGCCTGGCGCCTGGCTTTGGGGTTTTGAAGCTTTTTCTTTTTATCCGGGGCAAGATGCTGTGCCATTGTAATCTCTCCCACCATGCCGGGTCTCTCACCCGGTTTTCTTTTTCCGTATCCCGTTTCCGATCCAACAACACAAAAGGGCAAGGCCGATGCTGCTGACAAAACCGGCGCCGTCCACCAGCACGTCCACGAAGCGCCCCGCGCGGCCGGGGACGAAGATCTGGTGCAGCTCGTCCGAGCAGGCGTAGAGCAGGCTCAGCGCGAGCGCCGAGAGCGCCGCCCGCCCCGGCTTCCGCCAGCGCGCAAGCTCGGAAAACCAGAGCATTGCCGAAAGCCCCAGGCAGAAATACTCCGCCATGTGGGCGTACTTGCGGATGTCCCACTCCGCGCCCTTCTCGGACAGGCGCGGCAGGATGCGCTCCAGCAGGGCGCCGAGCAGCGTCGCGAGAAAGCCCTTGCTCACGCGCTCTGAGTCCTCCCCGCTCTGGGCGGAGAAGCAGAAGATCATGACCATGAGCGCGAGCGTCAGAAGCCCGAAGAGCCAGAGCCTCGCTCTGTGTCCGCGCCCGTTCATCGCAGCATGTCGGCAAACTCGTCCTCGCTGAGAACGGGGATGCCGAGGCTCTGGGCCTTGGTGAGCTTGCTGCCCGCGTTCTCGCCCGCGACGACGTAGCTTGTCTTTTTCGACACCGAGGAGCTGGCCTTGCCGCCGAAGCTCTCGATGAGGGCGGAGGCCTCGTCCCGGGTGAACCGCTGCAGCGCGCCGGTGAGCACGAAGGTGAGACCGGCAAAGCGCTCGTCCTTCTTCTCCTCGTGGGAGGAAAAGTCCACCCCCGCCTCTCTGAGCAGACGGATCTGGTGCTGGCTCTGGGGCTTTAAGAACCACTCGCGCAGAAAGCCCGCCGTGATGCCGCCAATGTCGGGGATCCTCGTCAGCTCCTCCGCTTCGGCCGCCATGAGCGCGTCGAGGTCGGGATAGTGCGCGGCAAGGGTCTTCGCCGCCTTCTGCCCCACCTGGCGGATGCCGAAGGCGCACAGGAGCCGCGCAAGCCCCGCCTCCCGGCTCTTGTCGATGGCGGCGAGGAGCTTCTGCGCGGACTTGTCGCCCAGGCGGTCGAGCGCCGCGACCTTTTCCGCCTCGAGGTAGTAGAGGTCGGCGGGCGTCTTTACAAGCCCCGCGTTCACAAGGCTCTCGCAGACGGAGAGGCCGAGGCCTTCAATGTCCATCGCCTCGCGCGAGGCAAAGTGCGCGATGTTGCGCAGGCGCTGGGCGGGGCATTCGGGGCTGGTGCAGCGCAGCGCCGCCCCGTCCGGGTCGCGCACCACCGGGGAGCCGCACTCCGGGCAGACATCGGGCAGCGTGAAGGGCACTGTCCCCTCCGGGCGCTTATCCTTATTGACCGAGAGCACCTCGGGGATGATCTCCCCCGCCTTTTGCAGCAGCACCGTGTCCCCGATGCGAAGGTCGAGGCGGTCGATGTTGTCCTGGTTGTGGAGCGTCGCGGCGGAGACCGTCGTCCCCGCGAGGCGCACCGGCTCCACGATCACCTTCGGCGTCAGAACGCCCGTGCGGCCGACCTGCACCACGATATCGAGCACGCGGCTCTCCTTCTTCTCGGGCGGGTACTTGAAGGCCACCGCCCAGCGCGGCGCCTTCGCGGTGCTGCCCAGGGCTTCGCGCTGGCTGAGGCGGTTTATTTTGATGACGGCGCCGTCCATGTCAAAGGGCAGCTCGTCCCGGTGCTCGCCCAGCCACTCGATGCGCTGCACGCAGTCCTCGATCCTGTCATAGCGCTGATAGCTCACGACGGGAAAGCCCATGGCGCGCATGGCGTCGAGGGTCTGGGCGTGGGTCTCGTAGCCCCCGTCGGAGGAATATTGCAGGTTAAAGCAGATGATGTCCAGCTTGCGGGAGGCCGCGATCTTCGGGTCGAGCTGGCGCATGGAGCCCGCAGCGGCGTGGCGCGGATTCGCGAGAAGCGCTTCCCCGCGGGACCGCCTTGGACATATACACCTCGCCCCGGACGATGAGGCGCTCGGGGGCGTTTTCGATGCGAAGCGGGAGCGAGCGCACCGTGCGCAGGTTCTCCGTCACGTTCTCGCCCACCGTGCCGTCCCCGCGCGTCGCGCCGCGCACGAACACGCCGTTTTCATACTCGAGCGACATGGAGAGCCCGTCGATCTTCGGCTCCACCACGTAGTCGTGCGCATCGTCGAGCAGCGAATCCATGCGCTCGCCGAAGCTGAACAGCTCCTCATAGGAGAACACGTCCGTAAGGCTCTCGAGCGGCACCTGATGGCGCACCTGCTCAAACTGGCTGAGCGCCTCGCCGCCGACGCGCTGGGTGGGCGAATCGGGGGTGATGAGTTCTGGGTGCTCAGCCTCCAGACGCTTGAGGCGCTGCATGAGCATATCGAAGTCATAGTCCGAGATCTCCGGCGCGTCCATGACGTAATAGAGACGGCTGTGGTGCTCGATCTCACGCCGCAGCTGTTCGATTTCCTGTTGTATATCCATTGTAAACGCTTCCTGTTCTCAAAACTCATGGCTCATAGCTGACAAAGGTCTCCGGCACCTGGCCGACGACGATGGTGTCCGCAATGAGCACCTGGCTCTTCACCTGGCTGCTCTCGGTGCCCCAGGGGACGAGCACGTCAATATCCACCGTGACGGTGAGCAGGATCTGGTGCTTGGTCTGGTTGATGCCGGCGGTGACGATGCTGTTGTCAAAGCCCACGCGGGAAGAGGTCAGCATCAGAATCTCCACCGGCACGAGGGGGCCGCGCCCCATGAGCAGGCTCATGCCCGTGAGGTTCCCCGCCGGGATGCGCACGGTGAGGGTTCGGTTCTCCGCCGTGCCGACCACCTGCTCCAGGATCTCCGCCGAGAGGGCGTTGATGCGCCCCATGTCCGAGCTCACGGCGGTGATCTGCCCGGCCTCGTTCTTCTCAAAATGCACGAAGCCGGCCTGCGCGAACTCCTCCTGCGCCATGACGCGGGCGATCACGCGGTTGACCTCCGCCGAGACAAGATCGGCGGCGTCGGACACCGCGATCTCCGAGGAGAGGTCGCTCAGAAAGCGCCCCGCGAAGGCGAGGAACATTATCATTAGCAATAGCCCCAGCAGCACGCCGAAGAAGCCGCGCCGAGGCTTCGCCCCCTCCCTCGGAACGGTCACGCCCCGGCGGTGAAAGAAACGACGCACGCGATCACCCCCCTGTACAGGATATGCGGGAGAGGGGCGGAAGGTGACGACTGAAGAATGAAAACTGAAAAATGAAGAAGGAAGAATTATGGTGTCGCTTCGCGACAATTATAATTTGTCACCGTAGGGGGCACCTTAACTTTTCTTTTTTCACTTATCTCCCAGCATCGCCGAGACCGCCATCATCACGCCGAGCTTGCCGGACTCGTAGGTCAGGCCGCCCTGCATATAGACCGTGTAGGGCGGGCGGATGGGGCCGTCGGCGGAGAGCTCGATGCTGCTGCCCTGGATGAAGGCGCCCGCCGCCATGATGACCGGGTCGTCGTAGCCCGGCATGGGCCAGGGCTCCGGCGTGACGTAGGAATCCACCGGCGCGCCCGCCTGGATGCCGAGGCAGAAGCGCTTCATCTTCTCTGGGGAGCCGAGCTTGACCATCTGAATGATGTCCGAGCGCGCTTCGTCCACCGTGGGGCTTGATTCCAGCCCCAGCTCCTCCATCATCGCCGCGCAGAAGACCGCCGTCTTGAGCGCCTGCGCCACGGTATGGGGCGCGAGGAAGAGCCCCTGGAAGAGCAGGCGGTTATTCCCCAGCGTGGAGCCGCATTCGCCCCCGATGCCGGGGGTGGTGAGGCGCATGGCCGCGCGCTCGACGAGCTCCTTCTTCCCCGCGACGTAGCCGCCGGTGGGCGCGATGCCGCCGCCGGGGTTTTTGATGAGCGAGCCCGCGACGATGTCCGCCCCGACGTGGGTCGGCTCGATCACGTCGGTAAACTCGCCGTAGCAGTTATCGACCATGATGTTGGCGTCACGGTTCACAGAGCGCACAGCCTTGACGATCTCACCGATCTCCGCCACGGTGAGCGCCTTTCTCGTGGCATAGCCGCGCGAGCGCTGGATCATCACGCCGCGCACTTTGGGGTCACTCGCCGCCTCGCGGATCGCGGCGTAATCCGGCTCCCCGCTCTCGGCGAGGGCGACCTCGGCGTAGTTGACACCGTAGAATTTCAGAGAGCCGAAGCAGTCCCCGCTGATGCCGATGGCGCTGCGCAGGGTGTCGTAGGGTGTTCCCGTGACGGCAAGAACGGTCTCGCCCGGGCGGGCGAGGGCGAACATGGCGGCGGTCAGCGCGTGGGTGCCGTTGACAAAGCCGAGGCGCACGAGCGCGCTCTCCGTGCCGAAGAGCTGGGCGTAGAGCTTATCCAGAGTCTCACGCCCCAGATCGTCATAGCCGTAGCCCGTGGTTCCGGCAAAGCAGGCCTCCGAGACGCGCTGCTCCTGGAAGGCCGCCATCACGCGCAGGGTGTTCCGCTCCGCCACGCGCTCGATCTCGCGAAAGCGCTTCTCGCAGCGCTTTTCGGCGCGCTCCGCCATGGCAAAAACTTCGGGGCGAATATCGGATAGTTTCATAGGAACTCCTTATCCGCCGAAACGGCGGGAATTTTAGAGAATAGAGAAAAGTGAAAAGCTATGGTGTCGCTGCGCGACGATTATCATTCGTCCCCGAAGGGGGACGTCTAAACTATTCACCTTTCACTTTTCACTATTCACTGCAAATCGTTAACGATTTGCTTAAACGCTTCGCCGCGCTCGGCGAAGTTTTTGAAGTGGTCGAAGGAGGCGCAGGCCGGGGAGAAGAGCACCACGTCCCCCTCCTCCGCCATCGCGGCGGCGGCGAGGACGTTCTCGGTGAAATCCTCGTGCAGCTCGAAGGTGAGGCCGCTGCCCGGGTACTCGGGCGAATTGACGATGGCGTCCTTGATCTTCATCGCGGTGTCGCCCGTGAGAAAGACGCGTTTGGCAAGGCGGCAGAGGGCGTCGCCCAGCGGCTCGAAGGGGATGTGCTTGTCGTAGCCGCCGCAGAGGACGATGGGCTTGACCGTCATGGCGCGCAGCCCCGCGATCGTGCGGGATGGGCTGGAGCCGATGGAGTCGTTGATGTACTTCACGCCGTCCTTCACGCGCACCAGCTCCAGCCGGTGCTCCACGCCGCCGAAGTCCATCGCGACCTTGCGGCAGATTTCCGCCGGAACGAGCCCGCGCACGGCCTCGAAGGCGGCGAGGTAGTTGAGTACGTTGTGCTCGCCGGGAAGCCTGATCTCCGAGCGGCGCATGATCGTCTCACGCTGCGCGCCATGCTGCCAGA
>CAJOFI010000072.1:8337-10741 GCA_905233595.1 uncultured Oscillospiraceae bacterium
GACGCGCCCGGGCGCCGTGGCGGCGTAGTAGGGCGTGTGCTCGTCGTCAGCGCAGAGGATGAGCGTGTCCCGCGCACTCTGCCCGGTATAGATCGAGCGCTTGGCGTCGATGTAGTCCTGGTAGTCCTTATGTTTGTCGAGGTGGTTCGGGGAGATGTTCGTAATGACCGCGACGTCGGTGTGCCCCTTCATGCTGTGAAGCTGGAAGGAACTCAGCTCCAGCACCGCGAAATCGTCGGGGCTGATCTCCGGCACTGCGCACAGCAGCGGGTGGCCGATGTTGCCGCCGAGGTGCACCGTATAGCCCGCGGCCTTGAGCAGCTCGGAGATGATGGTGGTCGTGGTGGTCTTGCCGTCGCTGCCGGTGACGGCGATGATCCTGCAGGGACAGAGGGCGAAGAACAGCTCCATCTCCGAGGTCAGCACGCTGCCCCGCGCCTTCGCGGCCTCGAGATGGGGGTCAAAGGGCATGAGCCCCGGCGTGCGGAAGATGACGTCCTGGTCAAGCCCCTCGAGATAGTCCTCCCCCAGCTTGAACCTCGCGCCGAGCGCTCTGAGCTCCTCCCCCGTTTCCCCCAGCGCCTCGAAGCTTCGCGCGTCGCAGGCCGTCACGTCACAGCCGTTTTGCAGCAGCAGCCTGATGAGCGGCGTATTGCTCACGCCGATGCCGAGCACCGCAACGCGCCTGTCTTTGATGGAATCCACGTATTCCTGAAGAGTCAAACAAAATCGCCTCTTTTGATTTAATCAGATTCAGACAGTTTATTATACGCCACTTTCCCGCCCGTGACAAGAAAATTTATTGACTTTCCGCTTGAAAATGGTTAGAATATTCTGGCGAGCAGGCTGAACGACCGCGGGCACGGGCCGAAAGGCCGTGCGTGAGGAAAGTCCGGGCTCCACAGGGCAAGGATAACGGGTAACACCCGCCAGGGGCGACTCTCGGACAAGTGCAACAGAAATAGTCAGCCCCGCGCAAGCGGGGTCAAGGTGGAAAGGTGGGGTAAGAGCCCACCCGTCGCGTGGAGACACGTGGACGCTGTAAACTCTATCCGGAGCAACACCGTGGAACGGGAGCATGCAAGGCCTGCCCGGCCGCTCCCAGGAGGTGGCTTGAGCTCACCGGCAACGGGGAGCCACAGATAGATGGTCGTTCAGGGGGAGCGATCCCCCGGACAGAACCCGGCTTACAGGCCGGCTCGCACCAAAAGGGGATGTGAAAAACTCCGTTTTTCACATCCCCGGTTTTGAATCGTGAGTTTTTGAGAGCCTTTCGGAACGATTTGAGTCCGAATCAAGACCGGCGATTTTGATAGCGGCTGAAGGTTTTGCAGATAGAGCGATTTTGACTTCGGTCTGCCGCATTCCCGGAAACCGGGTACTCAAAACGATGGAGACGTGAAGCATCGCGTCCCCTTTCCGCAATGCGTTTCGAGGAGAACGGCTCGTTGCGGGATCAAAAAAGCGCGGACTTTTTTCGCAGCGCAGGTAAGGAACTGTATTGAATGGAGATGTGCACACTCCCCTGCCCCTATTGCGGCGAGCATATCGCGCTTGGCGCGTGGGTGGCGGAGTCCGCGTCTTCTTCCCTGAGCTGCGGCCGCTGCGGGGAGGGGGCGAGTTTCTCGCGCGCTTGCGCCACAGACGCAAAGCGCTCTCGCAAGCGCTGTCCGTGAGCCGCAGCATCTTTGAGATGACGGACGCGCTGTGGGATACCTACCGGGACGCGCTGGAGCAGGCCGACGCATACTCCGCTTTGAGCAAGGGTTGACGCAGGGCGGCACGGAATCGGCTTTTCTTCGCATCCTTTGACAATGCTCCGGCTTCGAGGTCTGAGCCGGGGAAACGCAGCGCTCCCGATCATCGGTTTTCAGGCCGGTGACCGGGAGCCGTCTGCTATCGTATCAGGTCAAGGATGACTCCCGCATCCCCCTCAAGACAAATCGACTGCTTTTCTATCCGCTTTGGGCAGAAGGCCTCGTTGTAATTGAGGCAAGCATAGACCGCCTTCGGGTTATCGTTTGTCATCTGCCAGAAAGGGTACTTGATGATGACCGGGGTGTTTGCTCCCACCCCGATTTCCAAAAACAGGGTGTGCAGGTTTTCGTGCCTGTGAATGAAATCCGCGTAAGCTGCCGAAGCCCTGTGCCAGCCTTCATCCTCCACAAAGGAATCGTCGGCTCGGAGATTCATCGTCACCGCAGAGCCATCGTCCGCGCACCTGGGGATCTGTTCGGTGGGGATCCTCATGGCGACGCCGCTTTGCGGAATCTGAAATACACCCTGCGTGTCTTTCACAAAGCCCTGCGCCTCCATCGCGCGCATGACCCACTCTTCGTTATCGCAGGTTTTCATGCTGGACGGATCGACGCTTTGAAACAAGCCTATACTACGCGCTATTGCA
>CAJOFI010000073.1 GCA_905233595.1 uncultured Oscillospiraceae bacterium
GGGCTTGTATCTGGCGGGGCCGAGCAGCGCCTCCAGCTTTTCGGGCTTGACGCTCAGGCTCTTGTATTTCCCCTCCGCGACGCCGCCCGCCGCCTTGCGGCAGACGGAGGCCAGCTCCCGTTCGAGCAGGCGCACGCCGGATTCGCGCGTGTAGCCGCGGATGATCTGACGAATGGCGTCGTCAGAGACGCGAAGCTGCGTCCCGCTCAGGCCGTGCTTTTTCCGCTGCTTGGGCAGCAGATGGCGCTTTGCGATCTGAAGCTTCTCCTCGTCGGTGTAGCTGGAGAGCTCAATGACCTCCATGCGGTCGAGCAGGGGGCGCGGTATGCCGCCGAGGTCGTTTGCGGTGGTGATGAAAAACACCTGGCTCAGATCGAAGGGCAGCTCCAGGAAGTTATCCCGGAAGGAGCCGTTCTGCTCCGGGTCGAGGGCTTCGAGCAGCGCCGCGCTCGGGTCGCCGCGATAGTCGCGCCCGAGCTTGTCGATCTCATCGAGCACCATGAGCGGGTTGCAGGAGCCGGCCTGCGTGATGCCGCTGATGATGCGCCCGGGCATGGCGCCGATATAGGTCTTGCGGTGGCCGCGGATCTCCGCCTCGTCATGCACGCCGCCGAGGGAGACGCGCACGAGCTTGCGGTTCACGGCGCGGGCGATGCTCATGGCGATGCTGGTCTTGCCGGTGCCCGGAGGGCCGACCAGGCACAGAAGCCCGCCCTTGACCTCGGGCGTGAGCTGCCGCACGGCGAGGTACTCCAGAATGCGCTCCTTGACCTTCTCAAGGCCGAAGTGATCCTCGTCCAGCACCTTTCTCGCCCTGGCGATGTCCACGGTCTCCTGCGTCTTCACGCCCCAGGGGATCTCCAGGCACACGTCCAGATAGCCGCGCAGCACCGCCGCCTCGGAAGAGCCGAAGGGCTGCTTTTGCAGGCGCGAAAGCTCCTTGCGAAGCTTCTGCCTGACCTCGTCGGGGGCGTCGAGCTTCTCGATCTTCTGGCGGTACTCGTCAATATCGTCCGTGCCGCTCTCGTCGCCCAGCTCAGACTGGATGATCTTCATCTGCTCGCGCAGATAGTACTCCCGCTGGCCGCGGTTCATGGCCTCCTGCGTCTCCTCGTTGAGCTCCTTTTCGATGCTCATGACCGCGAGCTCGTGGTTGAGCAGCTTTCCGAGCAGCAGCAGACGGCGGCTCGGGTAGAGGCATTCGAGAATGCTCTGCTTCTCCTCCACGGGCAGCGCCATGTGCTGCGCGATGTAATAGGCCACGTAGTCGGGTCTCGGATTCGACAGCAGGTTCAAAATCTGCTCGCCGGGGAGATCCTGGTTCATGTGCAGGTACTCGTCATAGAGCGTGACGCAGTTCCGCAAAAGCGCCTGCATACGCGTATCGCTGACGCGCTCGGGGCGGTCGGGCAGGGCGCGCACCTCCGCCGTGTAGCCCTTGGGGTCTGGCTCGATCGTCACGGCGCTCGCGCGGTACAGCCCCTCCACCATCACGCGGCAGATGCCGCCGTGGGGCTGGCGAAGCTGCTGGCGCAGGCGGCACACCGTCCCCACCGCACAGATCTCCGACTCACGCGGAAAGTCCGCAGCGAGGTCGCGTTGGGCGGCGAGGAAAATGAGCTGCTCGCTCTTTCCGGCCTGCCCCAGCGCCGCCACGGAGGCTGGGCGCTCCACGTCAAAGGTCAGCAGCATGCCCGGGTACACCGTGATCCCGCGCAGGGCGATCATCGGAAGGCGGACGGTCTGGATGCTATTGTCTTGCATATCTGTATTCTCCTTTCCGGAGGAAGTATTATCCGTGAAGAGTGGATAGTGAAGAGTTAAGGTGTCGCTTCGCGACGAATTATATAGTAAACGCAAATAGTATTTGCGTTTACTATAATTTTCCAAAGCCGTTTTTCTCGCCCCTGACGGGGCAACCGAAAAACATGGCAATATAGTCGGCGTTCCCTCTCCCTTGACGCAGTCGGCCGTGATGGTGACCTTTTTCACCGTGGAGTCGGAGGGGACGGCGTACATGAGCTCGGTCATGACGCCCTCCATCACGCTTCTCAGGCCGCGCGCGCCGATCTTGCGCTCAATGGCCTTGTCGGCGATGGCCTCGAGCGCGTCGGGCTCATAGACGAGCTGCACGTTATCCATGCCCATGAGCGCCTGGTACTGCTTGGTCATGGCGTTCTTCGGCTCGGTGAGGATGCGCACGAGATCGTCCCGCTTGAGGGAATCGAGGGAGGCCACGACCGGGAGCCTGCCGATCAGCTCCGGGATGATGCCGAATTTCAGAAGGTCGTGCTGCTGCACCTGGGCGAGGATCTCCCCCACATCGCGCTCGGTGCTGCTCACGATCTCCGCGCCGAAGCCCATGGTCTTCTTGCTGCTGCGCTTCTCGATGATCTTATCCAGCCCGTCGAAGGCGCCGCCGCAGATGAAGAGGACGTTCGTCGTGTCTACGTGGATGAATTCCTGGTTCGGGTGCTTTCTGCCGCCCTGGGGCGGGACGTTCGCGATCGTCCCCTCCAGCAGCTTCAAAAGCGCCTGCTGCACGCCCTCGCCGGACACGTCGCGCGTGATGGAGGTGTTCTCGCTCTTGCGGGCGATCTTGTCGATCTCGTCGATGTAGATGATGCCGCGCTGGGCGCGCTCCACGTCGAAGTCCGCCGCCTGCAAAAGCTTCAGGATCACGTTCTCCACGTCCTCGCCGACGTAGCCCGCCTCGGTCAGTGTCGTCGCGTCGGCAATGGCGAAGGGGACGTCCAGCATCTTGGCCATGGTCTGGGCAAAGAGCGTCTTGCCGCTGCCCGTGGGGCCAATGAGCAGGATGTTGCTCTTTTGCAGCTCCACGTCGTCCTTTTTCGCGTAGAGGATGCGCTTATAGTGGTTGTAGACCGCCACCGCCAGCACCTTCTTCGCCCGATCCTGGCCGATGACGTATTCGTCGAGCCCGGCCTTGATCTGCATGGGCTTGGGCAGCTTTTCAAGCTCCAGCGGCAGCCCGTCGTAGCCGTTCACCGTCGGGGCGGACGCGGGCATATCGTCCACGATGGACATGCACATGCGCACGCACTCATCGCAGATATAACTGCCGTTGCCGGCGATGAGGCGGTTCACAAGCCCCTGGGGTCTTCCGCAGAAGGAGCAGCGGATGCTTCTCCGCTCGTCGTTTTTTGCCATGTAGTTCTCCAATCTTCAAAATGGGGGCTGTGGAAAAACTACGTTTTTCATAGCCCGGTTTTGAGTCGTGAGTTTTGAGATCGTTTACGAGCCTGTTCTGTCGTATCGGGACAGGCTACCCCTGGGCTTTTGCAAGCCTGCCGGGATCGCGGCTTGATCCGAACGCCTCCCCGGCGGACAAGTCCTGTAATTTTTTGGCGGCTCTCCTCAAAACGCAGCACTCAAAACTCAAAACTGAGGGGATGTGATGCTTCACATCCCCCCATCCAGCCTTGTTATCTATCAGCGCTTGTAGATGACCTTGTCGATCAGCCCGTATTCCCGCGCCTCCTCGGCGGTGAGCCAGCGGTCGCGCTCGGAGTCGGCCTTCACCTGCTCCGGGGTCTTGCCGGTGTTCTCGGCGAGGATCCTGTTGAGCCGCTCCTTGATCTTGAGGAAGTGCTCCACGTCGATCTCCATATCCGTGACCTTGCCCTGCGTACCGGCGGAGGGCTGGTGGATCATGATCTCGGCGTTGGGAAGCGCGATGCGCTTGCCCTTGGCGCCGGACGAGAGCAGGAACGCGCCCATTGAGGCCGCCATGCCCACGCAGATGGTGGAGACGTCGGGCTTGATGTACTGCATGGTGTCATAGATCGCCATGCCGGCCGAGACGCTGCCGCCGGGGCTGTTGATGTAAAACTGAATGTCCTTGTCGGGGTCCTGCGCCTCGAGGTACAGAAGCTGCGCCACGATGAGGCTCGCGGTGGTATCGTTGACCTCCTCGGACAGCATTACGATACGGTCATTGAGCAGGCGGGAGAAGATGTCGTACGATCTCTCGCCGCGGCTGGTCTGCTCGACAACATAGGGAACCAAACTCATTGTAGTAAACTCTCCTTTTTAATTGTCCTTATCCAAGAGAGCATATCCTTATCTTGGGGAAATTATTCGGCCTTCTCTTCGTTCTCTTCGGCCTTGGGCTCTTCCACGACGGCGGAGCCGAAGATCAGCTCCTGCGCCTTCTCCTTGAGGCACTCGGCCTTGAGCGTCGCGTCGCCGAAGTAGCTCTTGATCTGCTCCACGGTCATGCCGATGCTCTCGGAGATTTTCTTGGCATAGGCCTCCAGCTCGTCCTCGGCGGCCTCGAGCTTCTCGTTTGCCGCAACGGCCTCGAGCAGCATGTCGCTGCGCACCTGGAACTCGGCGGAGGGCAGGATGCTCTGGTTCATCAGCTCGCTGTCAAGCCCCATCATCTGGGAGAGCTTCTCGATGGGCATGCTGCGGTCGTTCAGACCGAAGCTCGCCGCGTAGTTGCGGATGATCTCCTCCGCCTTCTCTTTAATCATGACGTCGGGCACGTTGACGCTCATGTTGTCGGTGGCCTTCTTGAGGATGAGGTTGCGGAAGGAGCTCTCCGCCTGCTCCTCGAAGGTCTTTCTCATCTTCTCGCGCAGGTCGTTCTTGTACTCCTCGATCGTGTCAAACTCGGACACGTCCTTGGCAAACTCATCGTCGGCCTCGGGCAGCTCGGAGACGGAGATGCTGTTGAGCTTGACCTTGAACACGACGTCCTTCCCGGCCAGAGGCTCGACGTAGTCCTCGGGGAAGGTGATGGGAAGCTCCTTCTCCTCGCCGATCTGCATGCCGACGATCTGCTCCTCAAAGCCGGGCACGAAGGAGTGGGAGCCGAGCTCCAGGCTGTAGCCCTCGGCCTTGCCGCCGTCAAAGCGCTCCCCGTTCAGGAAGCCGTCAAAGTCGATGTTCACGGTGTCGCCCATCTCGGCGGCGCGATCCTCCACGGAGATCTGGCGGGCGTTCTGCTTGCGCTGCTTATCCAGCTCATGCTCGACCTCGGCCTCGTCCACGGAGACGGCGGGCTTCTCGGCGCTCAGGCCCTTGTACTCGCCCAGGGTGACCTCGGGGTACACGGTGACCTCGAAGACGAAGGTGGCGCTCTTGTCGTCGTTGACCTTCTCGTCGCTGATGGAGGGAGAGCCGACGACGCGCAGGCCGGACTCGTTCAGCCCCAGCTCAAAGGCCTCGGGAGCCAGCGCGTCCAGCGCGTCCTGGTAAAAGACCTCGGCGCCGTACATGCCTTCCACCACCGTGCGGGGAGCCTTGCCCTTGCGGAAGCCGGGGATATATATGCTGCTCTTGTTCTTCAGGTAAGCGCCGTTGACCGCCTTCTCAAACTCGGCGGCGTCGGCTTCGACCGTAAACAGGGCGATATTGTTTTCTTTTTTCTCTGCATTCTTGAAAATCATGTTTTGACATCCTCCTCTGTTAATGCCCGAATACTATATCAGAAATATTTTGTAAAATCAATAACGAAATCGCAAACTTTTCACCTTCGTTTCAAAAAAAATGCCTTGAGGGCATTCTTTTGAAACGAGAGACTTGCGCTTATTGCACGAGGCGCGCGGGTCACGCGCCTCGTTTGGTCGGCGCAAGACCTCGCAAAGCCCGGTTCAGGGTGCATTGGCAGGCGGCTCCGGCGACAGAACCGGCACCGGCGTGAAATCCACCGCGTCGGCGGACACCAGTTGAAACTTCGTCCCCCCGCGCCAGCCGTTGAAGGCGCCGGGGATGCCCTTGCCGTGGATGTGCCCGTAGAAGCATTTTTTGACCTCGTAGCGCCGGAGAAGCTCCAGGATCTCGGGGCATTCGTAGCGCTGGTAGATCGGCGGATAGTGGAGGAAGACGAGCTTCTCCCGCTCCCCCGCCGCCTGCAGGGACGCTTCAAGGCGCATGATCTCCCGGCGCATGATCTTTTTGTCGTGCTCCACGCCGCGCTCCTCCTCGTAGAACCAGCCGCGCGTACCGCAGAGGGCGCAGTCGCCGTAGGGGATGGCGTTGTTGTGGAGGATGTCGATGCTCTCAAGACCGTTTTCCGCGAAGAGCTTCTTGGCCTTGGCGGCGGTGCTCCACCAGTAGTCGTGGTTCCCCTTGAGGATGATCTTTTTCCCGGGCAGCGCGTCGATGAAGCGAAAATCCTCCAGCGCCTCGTTTAAGCCCATCGCCCAGCTCAGATCGCCGCAGAGCACGGTCACATCGTCCTCTCGCAGGGAGGCGAAGCCTTGTCTTAACTTTTCCGCGTGATCGCGCCAGCGCTCCCCGAAAACGTCCATGGGCTTGTCGCTCGAGAAGGAGAGGTGAAGATCCCCGATTGCGTATAACATAAAAATCCCTGTATAATGCGCGCCGAAGCGCAGAAACTAAGCGTGAAATCCAAGTGAAACGAGGTGGCAATATGCCGAACAAAGCCTATGAGCCGAATCCCGGCGTCGGCTGCGACGTGACAGCCTGCAAGTACAACACCATCGACTGCCGTTGCAGCGCGAGCCGTATCAGCGTCCAGAACGAGAAGGCCGCCAGCAAGGGCGAGACCTACTGCTCCACCTTCTGCCCGAGAGGAAAGAGCTGAGAAAAATGGGCGGTCTGACCGTAAAAATATGTTTTTGTAACTGTTCAGTCCCCTTTATGGGGACTGAACAGTTAGAGGGACACTCGCGCTTATCGCAGCGGGCTTAGGCCCGCTTTGGTCGGCGCGAGGCCTCGCNNNNAAAAACGGATTTTAATTTCTTTTTCGCCTTCCGAGGCGAAAAATCAGAGGCGTTCCCCCTCTGAACTCCCCCTAATTGCGGGGCGACTGAATAGTTACATGTTTTTTACGGTCAAAGCGGTCAGTGGTCAGTGGCCAGTGGTCAGTTTTTGTACACGCTCTGCCGGCCACTGTACCTACATAAAGGCGTTTTCGATATGGTTGACCGTGACGCGGCCTTGCTCGCCCTCCGGGGCGTAGAGCTCGATAACGTCGAAGCGGGGCTGCAGGTCGCTCTCATGCTGCTGGAGATAGAGCTGCGCTGTCAGCAGGATGCGCTGCTGCTTCTGCCGCCCGACGAACTCCCGCGCCTCGGCAAAGCGCGCGTCCTTGCGGAGCTTGACCTCCACGAAGGCGAGCGTCCCGCCGCGCCGGGCGATCAGGTCGATCTCCCCGAAGCGGCAGCGGTAGTTGCGCTCCACGATGCGCCAGCCGCGCAGGCGCAGATAGCGCGCCGCGCGCTCCTCGCCCCAGCTTCCCTTTTCCCTGTTCCGGTTCATCCGTACAGCTTTTTGAGAAAGCTCATCCGGTGGATCGGCGAAGGGCCATGCTTACGCAATGCGTCATAATGCGCCGTCGTTCCATAGCCTTTATGGGCTTCAAAGTGGTATTCCGGGTACTTTTCCGCCATTTCCAGCATATAGCGGTCACGGCTCACCTTCGCGAGCACCGAGGCCGCCGCAATGTCGGCGCACCTGCTGTCGCCCTTGACGATGGGGCGGCTTTTCAGCTCGATGCCGGTATCGCGGTTGCCGTCGATGAGCGCGAGCGCCGGCTGGGGGCTTAACTGCGCGATCGCGCGGTTCATGGCGAGATAGGTCGCGTTTAAGATGTTGAGCCGCTCGATCTCCTCGACCTCCGCGCGGGCGACGCCGAAGCTGAGCGCCTTGTCGCGTATCACGTCAAATAGCGCCTCGCGCCTTTTCTCCGTGAGCTTCTTGGAGTCGTTGAGTCCCTCGATCACGAGGCCGCGCGGAAGCGTCACCGCCGCGGCGTACACAGGCCCCGCGAGCGGGCCGCGCCCCGCCTCGTCCACGCCGCAGAGGAGCGTATAGCCCTCGCCGTAGATCTCGTTTTCCAGCTCCCACAGCTCGATCTTATTCATTCGGATACTCCAGCGTCAGCCTGCCGAGCTTCCCGTCGTGGTACTC
>CAJOFI010000074.1 GCA_905233595.1 uncultured Oscillospiraceae bacterium
GCCGAGGAGGTCTACAAGCAGTGGGATCTGGGCTTCGGCTCGGATCGCATCACAATCTTAAAAATGGAAGAGCATGGAAGGGGAGGCTAAGCATGAAAAACAGGAAACGGAATCTTACGGTGATGGCGGTGCTGGTGTTCGTGTGCGCGGCGGTGGCGCTTAACTGGTCGTACAACCAGCGCTGGGGCACGCCGGACGCGGAGATGGTGCTGGCGGAGGACGCGGCCATGATGAAGGCGAACGCCGACACCTCGGCGAAATCGCCCGCCGCCTCGGAGTATTTCGCCGAGGCGCGGCTGACCCGGCAGGTCTCGCGGGATGAGGCGCTGCAGCTTCTTCAGGCCGCCGCGACGGCGGAGACGGCCTCGCAGGAGACCATCGACGGCGCGGTGAACGCGATCTCCGCGATGGCGACGAGCTCGATGAAGGAGGCGCAGATCGAAAACCTTCTGATCGCAAAGGACTTTGCCGACTGCGTGGTCTACATCGGAAACGACGCGATCACCGTCGCCGTACCCGCCCCGATGGAGGGACTGAGCGAGGAGGCCGTCGCGCGCGTCACGGACGTCATATGCAGCGAGACCGAGTACGCCGCCGCCCAGCTCAACATCATCGAGGTTCGCGCATAAGGGATTACCCGCGGATGTGAAAAACGAGTTTTTTCACGTCCGCGGGTTTTCGGTTTGGGCTGAAAACCAAAAACTAAAAAATATCGGGAAAGGCTTTCTTTTTTCTGCGGTTCGTGGTAGAATATTCTGACTAAATATAGGAGGCAAAATCATGGCCGATAATTACATCACCTGCCGCGAGGAAAACGGCAGCATCAATATCTCCGAAGACGTGATCGCCGGCATGGTTCGTTCCGCCGTGCTGGAGGTGGAGGGCGTGGCAGGTCTTTCCACCACGGCTGGCGCCGAAATCGCCGAGCTCATCGGCATCAAGACCCTGACGCGCGGCGTGAAGGTGCAGTTTCAGAATGAGAAGGTGGTCGTCGATACGATCATCACCGTGGCCTATGGCAGCAACATCGTGAACGTGGCGCGCAGCGTGCAGGAAAGGGCGCTCAACACCGTCTCCGCCGCGACCGGCATCCAGAATGCGGAGGTCAACGTTCACGTCTCCGGGATCGCGTTCGATAAATAAGACAGGGCGGAGGACAGACAGATGACAAGAACCGCAGCCAGAGAGATCGCCATTCAGCTCAGCTTTGCCGCCGCCGCGGCGAAGCTTGAGCCGCTGGAGCTGGCGGAGCGCTTTTTTGACCCGGACTACTATGAGAGCCTCGCGGGCGTGGACGAGCTTTTTTCAGAGCGCCCGGACGAGCAGCAGCTTGACTACATCTGCCGCCTGATCTCGCTCACGACCGAGCATCGGGAGGAGATCGACGCGCTTATCGGGAAATACTCCCACGGCTGGCGCGTCGAGCGCATCTCCCGCACGGCGCTTGCCGTGCTCAGATGCGCGGTGTGCGAGATCCTGTATATGCAGGACATTCCGAACGCCGCCTCCATCAACGAGGCCGTGGAGCTCTGCAAGGGCTATGACGAGCCGGAGACCGTCGCCTTCGTAAACGGCGTGCTCGGCGGCATCATGCGCGGGGAGTTCGCCAAAGCTCCTGCGCCGGACGAAGCATAACGATGGAGAGACAGGTGCTTTCCGTCACCGAGCTCAATAACCGCATCAAGGGACTTCTGGAGCGCGATCCCATGCTCGCGGAGGTCTGCGTGCGCGGCGAGCTCTCCAACTACAAAATCTACCCCTCGGGGCACCACTATTTCACGCTCAAGGACAGCGAGAGCAGCCTGAGGTGCGTCATGTTCAAGGGCAGCGCCATGAAGCTGCGCTTCCGCCCGGAGAGCGGGATGGGCGTCACGGCCTTCGGGCGCGTCTCGGTCTACCCGCGCGACGGCGCGTATCAGCTCTACTGCACGGCCTTGCAGCCCGAGGGCGCGGGCGACCTCCAGGTCGCCTTCGAGCAGCTCAAGGCGAAGCTTGCCGCCGAAGGGCTCTTCGACCGCGCGCACAAAAAGCCCCTGCCCCCCTTCCCGGAGAAGATCGCGATCATTACCTCCTCCGCAGGCGCGGCGGTGCACGATATGATCCGCATCCTCGGTCAGCGCTGGCCGATGACGAGCGGGCGCGATCCGCTACGCAAACGAGTTTCGCGTGGCCGACCTCATCATCACCGGGCGCGGCGGCGGCTCCATCGAGGATCTCTGGGCCTTCAACGACGAGCGCGTGGCGCGGGCGATCTACGCCTCCGAGCTGCCGGTGATCTCCGCCGTGGGGCATGAGCCGGACGTCACGATTTCCGACTACGTGGCGGACGCGCGCGCATCCACGCCCTCGAACGCCGCCGAGATCGCGGTGCCAGACTGGCACGAGCTGCGCGACGCGCTCGATTCCTACGACATCCGCTCGCGCCAGGCGATGCAGAAGAAGCTCAGAGAGCTCAGACAGCGGCTCGAGAGCACGTCGGAAAAGCGCGTGCTGCGCGATCCGGGCGTGTACATCGACAACCGCCGCATGGAGCTTGACCATATGCGCGACAGGCTTGCCGCCGCCGGGGAGCGGAAGGTATCGGCAAGCAGACGGGAGTTCGTGCGGCTTGGCGCCGCGCTGGACGCAATGAGCCCGCTCAGGGTGCTGACCCGGGGTTACAGCATCGCCGAGAACGCCTCGGGGAGAAGCGTGAAGAGCGCTTCGGAGTTGAACGTCGGCGAGCGGCTGCGCCTTCGCTTTGCCGAGGGCGCGGCGGACTGCCGGGTCGAATCAATTGACAAGGAGAACGAACATGGCGGAGAAAAAGCCGAGCTTTGAAAACGCGCTGGGTCGCCTGGACGAGATCGTCCGGCACCTGGAGAAGGGCGATCTGCCGCTGAGCGATTCGCTCAAGCTCTTTGAGGAGGGCACGGCGCTGCTCGCGACCGCAAGCCAAATGCTGGACGAGGCGGAGCAGAAGGTGGTCAAGCTGCGCAAGGGCGCCGACCGCCGGCCGGAAGAGCTGCCCTTTGAGGAGGAATGAGCATGACCGCCGAAGCCTATAAACAGAAGATCGACGAAGCGCTTGAGGCGTATTTTCACGCGGAGGGCTTTCCCTTCGCGCCGCTTGCCGAGAGCATGCGCTACAGTCTGCTTGCCGGCGGCAAGCGCATCCGCCCGATGCTGGTGCTGGAATTCTGCCGCATCGCGGGCGGGGACGCGGAGGCGGCGCTGCCCGTTGCCTGCGCGGTGGAGATGCTGCACACCTACAGCCTCATCCACGACGACCTGCCCTGCATGGATAACGACGATCTGCGCCGGGGCAGACCCACCAATCACAAGGTCTACGGCGAGTGCACCGCCACCCTCGCGGGGGACTGCCTGCAGGCGGAGGCCTTCGGCGCGATCCTGCGCAGTGCGCTTCCGGCCGAACGCAAGGCCGCCTGCGCCGAGATCCTCGCCGGCGCCGCCGGGATCGACGGCATCTGCGGCGGGCAATATATGGATATGGCCTGGGAGGGCAGGGAGCTTACGCACGAGCAGCTCAATGACATCAACAACCGCAAGACCTCCGCGCTGCTGATCGCGGCCTGCCAGATGGGCGTCGCGGCGGCGGGCGGGAGTGACGCGATGCTCGACTGCGCCGCGCGCTACGCGGCGGCGGTGGGGCTTGCCTTCCAGATTCGCGACGATATGCTGGACGTCCTGTCCACCGAGCAGGAGCTGGGCAAGCCCATCGGCTCCGACGCCCAGGAAAAGAAAAATACATTCATGGCTCTGTACGGGGAAGAGAAGTGCGCCGAAATGGTCACGAGGCTGACCGAGGCCGCCAAAGAGGCTCTGAACGAGGGCTTTTCCGATACGGACTTCCTCTGTGCGCTGGCTGACTCCATGGCTGTCAGACGAAGCTGAACAGGGCAGACGGGAGTATTTGTGGGAATTATAGAGAACATAAGCTGTTCCAACGATATTAAAAAACTGAGGCCGGAGGAGCTCAAGCCCCTCTGTGACGAGCTGCGCGCGTTTCTGATCGAAAACGTATCCAAGACCGGGGGGCACCTGGCCTCCAACCTCGGCGCGGTGGAGCTGACCGTCGCGCTGCACCGGGTCTACGATACGGCGAAGGATCGGCTGATCTTCGACGTGGGGCACCAGTGCTACGTGCACAAGATCATCACCGGGCGGAGAGAGCGCTTTTCCACCCTGCGGCAGTACGGCGGCATCTCGGGCTTTCCGAAGCCCTATGAGAGCGGGGACGACGCCTTCATCGCGGGGCACGCCTCCAACTCCGTCTCCGTCGCGCTGGGCATGGCGAAGGCGCGCACGCTCTTAAAGCAGGATTACGACGTTGTGGCCTTCATCGGCGACGGCGCGCTGACCGGGGGACTCTCCTACGAGGGGCTGGTCTCCGCCGCCGCGAGCGGGGAGCCGCTGGTCATCCTCTTAAACGACAACAACATGTCCATCGACCCGAACGTCGGCGGCACGGCGAGCCTGCTGCAAAAGCTGCGCGTGAAGCCCGGCTACCGGCGCTTCAAGCGGGAATACCGGGAGCTGCTCAACAACGTCCCGCCGCTCTACTCCTTCAACCACAAGGCGAAGGAGTGGCTCAAGACGAGGCTTTTGCCGGACAACATGTTTTCGGCCATGGGCTACGAGTACCTTGGCCCCGTGGACGGGCATGACGTGCAGGAGCTGGAGCGCGTTCTGCGCACGGCGCGGGACATGCGAAAGCCCGTCATCGTCCACGCGGTCACGAAAAAGGGCAAGGGCTGCACCTACGCCGAGGAGCACCCCGAGCGCTACCACGGCGTCGGCCCCTTCGACCCCGAGACCGGGGAGGTCTACAGCGGGGGAGAGAGCTTTTCCGAGGTCTTCGGCAAGACCCTCTGCGCCCTCGCGGACAAGGACGAGCGCATCGCCGCCGTCACCGCCGCGATGGCCTCCGGCACGGGGCTTGACCGCTTCGCGCTGCGCTTTCCCAAGCGCTTCAGCGACGTGGGCATTGCCGAGGGTCACGCCGCCGCGATGGTCTCCGGCATGGCAAAGCAGGGGCTGATCCCGGTTTTCGCGGTATATTCCAGCTTTTTGCAGCGCTCCTATGATATGCTGATCCATGACGTGTCGCTCCAGAAGCTGCACGTCGTCTTCGGCGTGGACCGCGCCGGGCTCGTCGGCAGCGACGGGGAGACGCACCACGGTATTTATGACGTGAACTTTCTGCGCTCCGTACCCGGTATGACCGTGCTGTGCCCCGCAAGCTTCGGGGAGCTGCGCGCCATGCTGGAGGAGGCAATTTATAAGGTCGATGGCCCCGTCGCGATCCGCTACCCCAGAGGGGGCGAGGGCGAGTACCGCGAGATCAGCACCGAGGACGAGCAGCTTGTGCGCGAGGGGGCGGACATCACCGTCGTCTGCTACGGCGCGATGATCAACGACGTGCTCGACGCCGTGCGGCGCATGGAGGCGGAGGGCATCTCCGCCGAGGTTGTCAAGCTCAATAAGATTACCTACGCCAAGTTCCCGCGCGTCTTTGCCTCGCTGCAAAAGACGGGGCGGCTCCTTATGCCGGAGGAGGTCTGCGCCATCGGCTGCGTCGGCCGCCACCTGCTCGCGCAGGCGAGCGAGGCGGGGCTGCACCTCAAGGGCGCGAGGTTTTTGAACCTCGGCGACAACATCGTGCCGCACGGGACGCGTGCGCTGCTGCTGCGCGATTTCGGCGTGGACGCCGACGCGATGCTCCGCGCGGCGCAGGAGCTCTGCCGCCTATGAAAAAAGTGCGACTGGATCAGCTCGTCTTCGAGCAGGGCTTCACCGAGAGCCGCGAGCGCGCGAAGACCACGATCATGAGCGGCCTCGTCTTCGTGGACGGGCAGCGCGTGGATAAGCCGGGGACGGCGGTGTCTCCGGACGCAAAGCTGGAGGTGCACGGCGTGGCGCTGCCCTTCGTGAGCCGGGGCGGCTTCAAGCTCGACAAGGCGCTGAAGGTGTTTCCCATCGATCCGGCGGGGAAGACCTGCATCGACTGCGGCGCCTCCACCGGCGGCTTTACCGACGTGCTGCTCCAGCACGGCGCGGCGAAGGTCTACGCCGTGGACGTGGGCTACGGGCAGCTCGCCTGGAAGCTTCGCAACGACCCCCGGGTCGTGAATCTGGAGCGCACGAACCTCCGCTATGTGGACGAGACCGTGATCCCCGAAGCGCTTGACCTTGCGGTGATGGACGTGTCCTTCATCTCCATCCGTTTGGTCCTGCCCGCGGTCAAGGCGCTTTTAAAGCCCGGCGCGGACTATGTCTGCCTCATCAAGCCCCAGTTCGAGGCGGGGCGCGAGGAGGTCGGGAAAAAGGGCGTCGTGCGCGACGCGGCAGTACACGAGCAGGTCGTGCGCGGCATTCTCGCCTTTGCCCGTGAGCTCGGCTTTTCCGTGATGGGGCTGGACTTTTCGCCCATCAAGGGGCCGGAGGGCAACATCGAATATATCTGTCACCTGAAAAACGGCGCCTTCGACGCGCCGGAACCCGACGTGGCGGCAGTCGTCGCCGCGTCGCACGAAAAGCTGTGAGGTGTTCCCATGATCGCCATCTGCCCGAATCCCTACCGCGACACGAATCTGGTCTATACGCTGGCGGCGCAGAAGCTGCTGGCGGACGCGGGCTTTGCTTCCGTCGTCTGTCCTGTCTTCGTTGAGGGGGAGAGCGAGGTCGTCCCGCCGGAGGTGAAGACCCGGAAGCTCAGCGAGATTGCGGGCGAGTGCAGCCTCATTATCGTCATCGGCGGGGACGGCACCATCGCGCGCTCTCTCCACGCCGCCGCGATCCCGCTTCTGGGCGTGAACCTCGGCACCAAGGGCTTCATGGCCTACGTCGAGCCGGAGGAGCTGGAGGAGATTGTGCGCGCGGCGAAGGGCGAGACCAAGATCAGCCGCCGCATGATGCTCTCGGTCACGCTCACGCGGGACGGGGAGATCATCCACCGCGACCAGGCGCTCAACGACGTGGTGCTGCACGGCTATGGCGACGTGATCCTGACCACGGCCTGGTGCAACGGCGATAAGATCACCGCCGTCTCGGGCGACGGCCTCATCCTCGCGACGCCTACCGGCTCCACCGGCTATTCCATGTCGGCCGGCGGCCCCATCGTGGAGCCGGACGCGGAAAATATCCTCATTACCCCCATCTGCGCCCATACGATGGGCGCGCGCAGCTTTGTCCTCGATCCCCGGCGCACCGTGACCGTGAAGGCCGAAAAGCTTCACGGGCGCAAGGCCTACCTCTCCGTGGACGGCTATTCCGTCGCGGATCTGAAAAACGGCGACCTCGTCACCGTTTCGCGCAGCGAGCACCAAATCCTCATGGCAGACCCCGGACGCAGGAGCTTCTATGAAATCGCCTATGAAAAATTAAAATGACGGAGGAAGAAGGAATGAAATCCGGCAGACAGAGCGAGATCCTGAAGATCATTTCCGAGCGAGACATTGAGACCCAGAACCAGCTTCTGGAGGTGCTGCGGGAACGCGGCATCCAGAGCACGCAGGCCACCTTATCCCGTGACATCAAAAATATGCGCCTGGTCAAGGAGCTTGGCCCCAACGGAAGCTATCGCTACGTGGCTTCCCGCATCGACGCGGAGGACTATGAGGAGAAGCTCAGAAAGATCTTCCGGGAGAGCATTGTCTCCTACGACGTAGCACAGAATCTGCTTGTGATCCGCACGCTTCCGGGGCTGGCCAACGGCGCCTGTTCTGCGGTTGACGCCATGCAGGTGGAAGGCATGGTCGGCAGCCTTGCCGGGGACGACACGGCTTTCATCGCCATGCGCGATACCGAGTCGGCAAAGAAGCTTTACCACGAAATCGAAATGATGTTTTGACCTGGAGTGACGCAAATGCTCAGTGAGCTGCACATAGAAAATATCGCCGTGATCGAGCGCTCGGACATTCGCTTCGACGCGGGGCTCAATATGCTGACCGGTGAGACCGGCGCGGGCAAGTCCATCATCATCGACGCCATCGGCGCGGTGCTGGGCGGCCGCGTGAGCCGGGAGCTGGTGCGCCGCGGCGCGGAGAAGGCGCTGGTGTCCGCCGTGTTCGAGGGCGTGGACGCCGAGGGCTGGCTGCGCGAAAACGAGATCGAGCCGGACGACGAGCTCATTCTCCAGCGCCGCATCAGCGCAGACGGGAAGAGCAGCTGCCGCGTGTGCGGGACGCCGGTCACGGCGGCGCAGCTTCGCGAGCTGGGCGCGCTGCTCGTGGACGTGCACGGGCAGAACGACGGGCGGCAGCTCATGGACGAGCGGCGGCACCGCGAATACCTCGACCGCTTCGGCGAGCTGGAGCACGCGCTCGAGAGCTACCGTGCGGAGTACCGCCGCTA
>CAJOFI010000075.1 GCA_905233595.1 uncultured Oscillospiraceae bacterium
CCTTCTAGATTTCTAACATCTATACCGGTTTCTTCTTTTGCTTCGCGGATCGCGACCTGAAGCAGGTCCTCATCTCCGTCTGCATGTCCGCCCGTCCACGACCAGGAATCGTAAATTTTGTGATAGACCATCAGCACCTTCGTGCGCGCCTCGTTGACCACCCAGGCCGAGGCCGTCATGTGGGCGAGGGTGTTCGTGCGCAGGAAGGCGTCGCCGTTCGTGTCGAGAAAGCGCAGGATCACAGCCTGATCCCGCGCCTCCTGCTCGTTGCAGGGCTGATAGCGCGCAACGTCGTCTCGTATGCTCATGTCGCCACCTCGTAAAGCTCCTCCCGCAGATGCAGGAAGGTGGGAAGCTGCCGCCGCACCTCCGCAACGCGGTCAAGGTCAATGTCCGCGTACAGGATCGTTTCCGTGTAGTCCGCCTCGGCGAGCACCGCGCCGAAGGGATCGACCGCCATCGAGTGCCCCCAGCTCTCGTAGGAAAAGCCCGGGCATCTCGCCGCCGCCGCGCCCACGACGAAGCACTCGTTGTCCACCGCACGGGCGCGCAGGCTCAGCTCCCAGTGGGCGGGGCCGGTCTTCCGGTTAAACTGCGCGGGGAGAAAAATGATCTGCGCCCCGCGCCGCGCCATCGCGCGGAAAAGCTCGGGAAAGCGCAGGTCAAAGCAGATCGCCGCGCCCATCGTGCCGAAGCGTGTCTCAAAGGTGGTGATCGCGTCGCCCGGCGTGAAGCTTTCCGACTCGCGGTAGCGCATCCCGGGCAGATCCACGTCGAAAAGGTGCAGCTTGCGGTGCCGCGCGAGCAGGCGCCCCGCCTCGTCAAAGATGAAGCAGGTGTTGTAGAGCTTTCCGCCGTCGAGCTCCGGGGTGGAGCCGCCGACGAGCAGGACGCCGCTTTCCCTCGCCCAAGCGGCGGAAACAGGCGTTGTCGTAGGGGCAGTTGAACATCTCCGGCAGGACGACGATCTCCGCGCCGTTCTGCGCGGCCTTTCGGATCAGGCGTTCCGCCTTCTCCATGGTCTCCCGCTGCTCCGGCTCCGTGCGAAGCTGAACGATGGCGAGCTTTATCATGCCTTGAGCGCCTCCAGATACGCCTCGATGTCAAAATCACGGGTCTTCTCGTCCTTGCGCAGATAGAGCGGGTGGTGCGGGTGCCCCTTGCTGGAGCACTTGCCCGCGCACATCCAGCGCCCGCCGCAGCCCTGCCCGATGCGCACCATCTCGCGCACGCAGCCGGGCAGATAATCGCGCTTCTCGATGATCGTCCCCCAGGCTGCCCAGAGCGCGGGGGACACGCCGTTTTCCGCGACGCGGGAGAGGATGCAGCGGAAGGCCGCCATGTTCTCCCGGTGCAGCCGCTCGTTCAAGACGCGGTCCATGTCGTCCGGGCGCGTGGCGCGCTGGGCGTAGACGTTGAACATGATCCAACTGTCAAAGCCGTTGCCCTGCGCGATGCGCGCGACGGATTTGAGCGTGTTGTCCAGATCGTCCGGCGCGGCGGTGGAGGGGTTGATGCCGATGCAGATGAGCGGGTTCTGCCCGCGCGTGCCGAGAACGTAACGGTATTCGGTGTAAAAATCCGGGACGTAGAGCCATTTTCCGGCGTCATAGCCCCCGCTTTTCCCGGAGAGCGCCAAGGCCTCCTCGAAGCTTAACAGCTCGACCGTCTGGCTGGAACCGGATGGAATGTGCATAAAAATCACCCTTTGCATGAGTAAACAGTGAATAGAGAATAGTGAATGGTTATGGTGTCGCTTCGCGACGATTAAAATTCGTCCCCGCAGGGGACACCTTAACTGTTCACTTTTCACTTTTAACGATTCACTAAAATTTCCCCAGCAGCCACACGAGCAGCGGGATCGTGACGAGGGAGAGCGCGGTGTTCTGCAGTGTGCCCTCGGCGGAGTAGACCGAGTCGCGCCCGTACTGCACGCTCAGCACCGTCACGAGCACGGCGCTGGGGGAGGCCGCGACGATGGTCATGGTCATCAAAAGCTCGCTGTCCTGCACGAAGAGGCGCAGCAGCAGCCAGGTCAGAAGCGGGATCACGAGCAGCCGCACGGCGGAGGCGAGGTAGAGCCGCCTGGCTTTGAAGGCGTCCAGCAGGCTCACCGAGCCGAGGGACGCGCCGATCACGAGCATGCTCAGCGGCATGGTCGCCCCGGACATGGCGGAGATGAGCCCGCGCAGAGCCCCGGGAACCGGGATGCGCAGCAGCAGAAGCAGCAGCGACACGATCGTCGCGCAGAGCGGCGCGGAGAGAATGTCCCGCAGGCGAAGGCCGCCCGCGCCCTGCCCGCTCTTGAGCCGCCAGACGCCGTAGGTGTAGAGCAGCACGTTGAAGGGAAGGCAGCTGAGCGCAACAAAGAAGGCCGCCGTCGCGCCGTAAATGCTCTGAACGATGGGCAGGGCGATGAACATGGAGTTTCCCATGCTCATGAGAAGCTCAAAGACCGGGGCGCGTTCCCTGTCCCCGGGCGTGACGAGCACGACCGCCGCCGCGATGAGATAGCCCAATAGCTGCATCGCGAACACGACGAACAAAAGCCACCCGAGCTCCCGCAGGCCGAGCGCCCGATCCATCCCCAGGCCGGAGCCGATGATCGTGGCGCACATGAAGACGTTGATCGTGAGAAAGCTCATCGCGCGCGTGCCGCCCCGATCCAGCAGCCCCTTTCGCGCGAGCAGCCAGCCGATGAGCATCAGCACCAGAAAAATGAGCATTTTTTCGAGTAAAACGGACATATCAACCATAATAGTCACCCTTTTACGGAAGGAAGGCTTCTCCCTCACCGGTCAGCTTCGCTGACGACCTCCCCCCGCCGGGGGAGGAACGTATTCAGATATGCGGCTCATCGCGTCGTTCCATGTCATCCTGAGAGAAGCGAAGGATCTCATGACGGTAGGCGAAACCGATGTTTCGCCTGCCTAAATATGCAGGATCAGCTTTGCGATGTAGATATAAATGAGCAGGCTCACCGCGTCGGTGAGGGTGGAAATGAGCGGGTTTGCCATTACCGCGGGATCGACGCCGATCTTCTCGGCGAGGATCGGCAGCATACTGCCCACGACCTTAGCGAACATCACGATGAAGAGGACGGAGAGGCTGACCGTCGCCGCGACCGCGACGGTGACGCCGTCGTTGCCGAGGATCATCCCGTCTAAGAGCAGCATTTTGACGAAGTTCACAAGGCAGAGCGTGAGGCCGCAGATGAAGGCGACGCGCAGCTCCTTCCACATGACGGCAAGGGCGTCGCGCGGCTCGATGTCCCCCAGCGAGAGGGAGCGGATCACCGCGGTGGAGGCCTGCGCCCCGGAGTTGCCGCCGGTGCCCATCAGCATGGGGATGAAGGCCACGAGCGCCGCCTGCACCGCGAGCATGTCCTCAAAATGCGTCAGGATCACGCTCGTAAAGGTCGCGGAGATCATCAGAAACAGCAGCCAGGGCACGCGGTTTTTCCAAATTTCGAGGATGCCCGTGCGGGAATAGGGCTTGTCGGAGGGCATCATACCGGCCATCTTCTCGATGTCCTCGGTGGTCTCCTGCTCCATGACGTCGATGATGTCGTCAACCGTCACGATGCCGACGAGGCGCCCCTCCTTGTCCACCACGGGCAGCGCCAGCAGGTCGTAGTCCGAGAATTTCTCGGAGACGCTCTCCTGGTCCTCGGTGGTGGAGGCGAAGACCACGTTGCGGTCCATCAGCTCGCCCACCTCGGTGTCCGGGTCTGCCAGCAGCAGATCCTTCACCGTCACGACGCCCTCAAGCTTGCGCGCGGCGTCCGTCACGAAGCAGACGTAGATCGTCTCCTTGTCCTCGCCGATGCGGCGGATGCGGGCGAAGGAGTCCTTCACGCTCATGTATTTTTTCAGATCGACAAACTCCGAGGTCATGATGCTGCCGGCGGAGTTTTCGGGGTAGTGCAGGTACTGGTTGATGAGGGCGCGGGTCTCGGCGGTGGCGGTGCGCATGACGCGCTTGACCACGTTCGCGGGCAGCTCCTCCATCATGTCCACCGCGTCGTCCACGTACATCTCCTCCACGATCCCGGCCAGCTCCGAGTCGGTGATGGAGTTGATGACGGCCTCCTGCTCGGGCGGCTCGAGATTGGAGAAAACCTCCGCCGCCTTCTCCTTCGAGAGCAGGCGGAAGACCATGGGCATGCGCTTGTCGCCCAGCTCCGCGAGAAATTCCGCCACGTCGAATTCGTTGAGCTCCTCCAGCCGAAGCTGCAGCTTCTTCATCTCATGGCTTTCCAGCAGCTCGCTCAGCTCGTCCGAGCGCTGCTCCTGCAGGGAGTCATAGTCCGGCTCCCGCAGCTCGATCTCCTGCTTTTCGTCCACGTTCCCGCCTCCGTTTCACGTTGAATCAATTTTATTTTACCATGACAGAGGGCTGATTACAAGAAATTCTGTCTTTTCATTTGCTGTTTCATGTGCTACACTTTCAATATAGAATGGAACGGGGGAGAGCTATGAACGGTCTGCTTGTCTGTCTCAACGCCATTGTGCCGGTGTTTTGCATCATCGCGGTGGGCTATCTCGCCAAGCGCTGCGGCGTGATACGCGAAAGCGAGGTCTCGCGCTTCAATGCGGTGGCCTTTCGCGTGTTTATGCTGGTGATGTGCTTTTATAACGTGTATAACTCCGATCTCTCCACGGCGGTGCGCCCGAAGCTGATCGCCTTTGCCGTTATCGGCGTTGCGCTGATGTACACGGCAAGCTGGCTCTACGCGCACTTTTTCGTGCCGGAGCGCCGCTGCCGCGGGGTGGTGATCCAGGGGCTGTACCGCACGAATTATCTGATCCTCGGCCTGCCGGTGGCGGCGGGGCTTGCCGGTGGGGTCGATCTCGGCGGCGTCGCGGTGCTGGGCGCGGTGGTGGTGCCGATGTTCAACATCCTCGCGGTCGTGACGCTGGAGGTCTACAACGGGGAGCGGCCGCAGCTCGGCAAGCTCCTCGTCGATATTGCGAAGAACCCGCTGATCGTCGGCTCGCTTGCGGGGCTGCTGTTTTTGCTGCTGGGCGTCCGGCTGCCGACCATGTTCGAGTCCGCCGTGCGCGATCTCTCGCGCGTGGCAAGCCCGCTGATGCTGTTCCTGCTTGGCGCCTTCTTCCGCTTTGACGGCTTCCGCGCCCACAAAAAGGAGCTCTTCGCGGTGCTGCTGGGGCGGCTCGTGCTGTTTCCGGCGCTCGCACTGCCGATGGCGGCGTGGCTGGGCTTCCGGGGCGTGGACTTCGTGGCGCTGCTCGCGCTCTTCACCTCGCCCACGGCGGTGGCCTCCTTCACGATGGCGCAGCAGATGGGCGGCGACGCGGAGCTTGCGGGCAACATCGTCGTGATGACAAGCCTCCTCTGCTCGGTGACGCTCTTCTGCTTCAGCCTGCTGTTCAAGACCCTCGGCGTGTTTTAGGAACTGTTCCGAAATAAGGAACTGTCACGAAATAATCTGTGCAATCTGGCTTGCCTTTTTCACCTGTAGCTGCGTTGTCAAAGCTTGCAATACACAAAGGATTCCTGCGCTTTGACGCCTTGCTACAGGCGAAAAATCCTACGCCATCTTTGCACAATTTTAGCGGCCAGTGGCCGTAGGGGCGATTCACGAATCGCCCGCGATATACCCCCACCCGTAGGGACGGCCATCGGTCGCCCGCGCGGCACAAGCTGCCATATTGCAAACAAATCGGGCGAAGCCGCAGGTTGTACGGCTTCGCCCGAACGGATTTCCGGATATTGGATTGTACCGCACGGGCGATTCGTGAATCGCCCGCTGGGAGCCGACGGGGACTGCGTCGTCGAGAATGAGCAGGTGCAGCTCCTCCTTGCCGTTTACCTCGCGCACGGCGGACAGCAGCATGCCGCAGGACTCCTGCCCCATCATCTTGCGCGGCGGCAGGTTCAGAATCGCGACGACGGTCTTGCCCACGAGATCCTCCGGCTCGTAGAACTTGTGGATGCCGGAGAGGATCTGGCGCGGCGTGCCGGAGCCGTCGTCGAGCTGGAACTTGAGGAGCTTCTCGCTCTTCTTCACGGCCTCGCAGGAGAGCACCTTGCACACGCGCATGTCGCACCTGGCAAACTCGTCGATCGTCACGTTGGGCAGCACGGGCGGGGTCTTGGGCGCGGGCTTCTCGGCCTCCTCGAGCGCGGCGAGCATCTTCGCCATGTCGATGCGGGGGAAGAGCGTCTCGCCCTTGTGCACCGCGACGTCGGCGGGCAGGACACCGTACTCCCCGGCGCAGCACCAGGCTCTCGCGCTCTCGTCCGCGCCGATCTGGGCGAAGGCCTTCTCGCAGCTTGCGGGCATGAAGGGCGTGAGGCACACGAGCGCCACGCGCAGCGCCTCGAGCAGGTTATACATGACAGAAGCGAGGCGGGGCTTCTTCGCCTCGTCCCTTGCCAGCACCCAGGGCGCGGTCTCGTCGATGTACTTGTTGGCGCGCTGGATGAGCTTGAAGACCTCCTCAAGCGCGAGATGGAGCTGGAAGGCGTCCATCTGCCTGGCGTAGGCGGCCCTGGTGCTCTGAATGAGGGCGACAAGCTCCTCATCCACGCCCTCCGCCTCGCGCTCAACGGGGAGCTTTCCGCCGAAGTACTTCTCCACCATCGCGGTCGTGCGGGAGACGAGGTTTCCGAGGTCGTTTGCCAGATCGGTGTTGATCGTGGAGATCAGCAGCTCGTTGGAGAAGTTGCCGTCAGAGCCGAAGGGGAAGGTGCGCAGCAGGAAGAAGCGCAGCGCGTCTACGCCGAACTTGTCCGCCAGCACGTAGGGATCGACCACGTTGCCCTTGGACTTGGACATCTTGCCCCCGTCGATGACGAGCCAGCCGTGCCCGTAGACCTTCTTCGGCAGGGGAAGCTCCATGCTCATGAGCATCGCCGGCCAGATGATGGAGTGGAAGCGCACGATCTCCTTGCCCACGATGTGCACGTCCGCCGGCCAGTACCGGTCGAAATCGTGGTAGCGCTCGTTAAAAAGGCCGAGGGCGGTGCAGTAGTTAAAGAGCGCGTCCACCCAGACGTAGACCACGTGACCCGGGTCAAAGTCCACGGGGATGCCCCAGGTGAAGCTCGTGCGGGAGACGCAGAGGTCTTCCAGACCGGGCTTGATGAAGTTGTTGATCATCTCGTTGACGCGGGAGGCGGGCTCAAGGAAGGTGCCGGTCTCAAGAAGCTCCTGCACGGGCTTTGCGTACTTGGAGAGGCGGAAGAAGTAGGCCTCCTCCTCGGCGTCGTGCACCTCGCGCCCGCAGTCGGGGCACTTTCCGTCCACGAGCTGGCTCTCCGTCCAGAAGCTCTCGCAGGGGGTGCAGTACTTGCCCTTGTAGGCGCCCTTGTAGATATCGCCCTTCTCGTACATCTTCTTGAAGACGCGCTGGATGGCCTCTACGTGGTAGTCGTCGGTGGTGCGGATGAAACGGTCGTTGGAGATGTTCATCAGCTTCCACAGATCGAGGATGCCGCCCTCGCCGGTGACGATCTTGTCCACGAACTGCTGGGGCGTGACCCCGGCGGCCTTGGCCTTTTCCTCGATCTTCTGGCCGTGCTCGTCGGTGCCGGTCAGAAACATCACGTCATAGCCGCAAAGGCGCTTGTAGCGGGCGATCGCGTCCGTCGCCACGGTGCAGTAGGTGTGCCCGATGTGCAGCTTATCCGAGGGATAATAGATCGGGGTCGTGATGTAGAAGGTTTTCTTTTCCATGCTGTCTTCTCTCCTGTATCTGAAAGTATTAGGGAACTGTTCCGAAATAACTTGTGCAATCTGACTTGCCTTTTTCACCTGTAGCTTCGTTGTCAAATCTTGAAATACACAAAGTATTCCTGCGATTT
>CAJOFI010000076.1:0-4548 GCA_905233595.1 uncultured Oscillospiraceae bacterium
CAGGTGGCCGGTGAAAAGTGAATAGTTGATGTGTCCCCTTCGGGGACAAATTATAATAAGTCGCGAAGCGACACCATAATTATTCGCTATTCACTTTTCATTAAAGTAGTACCCCACGCCCCATTTGGTTACGATGTACTTGGGGTTTGCAGGGTCGAGCTCCAGCTTTTCGCGCAGGCGGCGGATGTGCACGTCCACCGTGCGGGTGTCGCCCTGGTACTCATAGCCCCACACCAGATCGAGCAGCACCTCGCGGCTGTACACCTTGCCGGGGTTCTTCATCAGAAAGAGGATGAGGTCAAACTCCTTCATCGTCAGCTCCACGGCCTCGCCCGCGCGGTAGGCCGCGCGCCGCTCCTCATCGATGGCGATGTGCCCGCGCTGCAGCACGCTTCCGCTCTCGCTGCCGTTTGCCGCCATCGACGCGCGGCGCAGCAGCGCCCGCACCCGCGCCTTGAGCTCGAGAACGTCGAAGGGCTTGGTGATGTAATCGTCCGCGCCGGACTCAAAGCCCATCAGCTTGTCCGAGCGCTCACTGCGCGCGGTGAGCATGATGATCGGCACCGTGGAGAAGGAGCGGATCTCCTGCGCCGCCTGCAAGCCGTCCTTCCCCGGCATCATCAGGTCGAGGATGATGAGGTCGTAGGGCGTAAGGCGCGCCATCGTCACCGCGTCCTCCCCGTTGTAGGCCGCGTCCACTGCGTAGCCCTCGTTCTCCAGATTGAATTTGATCCCCTTCACGAGGAGGCGTTCGTCGTCAACCACCAGGATTTTCATTGGCATGACCCTCAAAACCAGTTGCAATTCTTTTCCGCAAACCGTATAATAAGAACACTGACTTTATCATATCACATTTCGCAGCAAACCGGGAGTGCAAAATGAAAAATTTTCGTATATTTTCTTTGATCCTCTGTCTCGCGCTGGCCTTTGGCCTCGCGTCCCCCGCCGCCTCCGCCCTGAGCGCCCCGACGCTCGACGGGCAGGCCGCCCTCGTGGTCGATCTCGACTCCGGGCGCTTCCTCTACGCCCTCAACGCCGAGCAGCAGCGCGCCCCCGCGAGCCTCACCAAGGTCATGAGCGTGCTGCTCGCCCTCGAGGCCGTGGACCGGGGCGACGTGTCGCTCGGCGACGTTGTCACCGCCCAGCAGGACTGCCGCGAGGGTCTCGGTGAGGACAGCAGCTCCGCCGGCATCATCCCGGGCGTGCAGCTGAGCCTGCGGGAGCTTCTCTACTGCGCGATGGTCGGCTCCGCCAACGAGGCCTGCAACGTCATCGGCAGCTACCTCTCGGGCAGCGTCAGCGCCTTCGTTGACCGCATGAACCAGCGCGCAGCGCAGCTCGGCTGCGTGAACAAATCATTACAGCACCGCCTACGACCTCTATCTCATCACCGCCGAGGCCATGAAGCACCCGCTGTTCATGGAGATGGCCAACACCGTCGAGTACCAGCCCGAGAGCCGCTACGTGAATAACGGCAAGGTGATCCACAACTCCAACGCCCTCATCAGCCAGTACTCCGACTACAACGCCTACGGCAGCTATCTTTATGAGGGCGCCTCCGGCGTCAAAACCGGCTATACCCGCGCCGCCGGTTACTGCCTCATCTCCACCGCCCAGCGCGGCAGCGTGCGCGCCCTCGTCATCATCATGGGCTGCAACGGCTATTATAACGCCGGGATCGAGGAATTTCGCAACTTTTCCGATTCGATCACGCTCTACAACTGGGTCTTCGACAACTTCTCCTACCGGGAGCTGCTGGGCGTGTCCGAGCCGATGGAGCAGGTGCAGATCCGCATGGCCGAGGGCGGCGGGGAGATCACCCTCTACCCCCAGCAGGCCATGACCGCCCTGCTGCCCGCGGACTTTGATACCGAGAACATGGAGATCCGCGTCAGCGTCTATGAGGACAGGCTGGTCGCCCCGCTCGAGGCCGGGACGGTGCTCGGTGAGGCGAGGGTCTTCTTCAACGGCGACGATTACGGCACCGTGCGCCTCGTCAACCGCAGCGCGGTGGAGCTTGCAAGGGGCGAATTCATCCGCGAGCGCCTGCGCGCGATCTTCTCGAACGGCTGGGTCATCACGCTGCTCGTGGTCATCCTGCTGCTCGCCATCGGCTACATCGCCCTCGTCACCCGCTACCGCCGCCTGCGCCGCAAGCACCTGCAGGAGCGCCGCCGCCGCGCCCAGCTCCGTGCCCGGCAGGAGCGGGGAGAATAGTTTTCAGTTTTTAGGATTATTTATATGGAAGGTAAGAAAGAACGCGCGGTGCTGGCGGGGCTGGCCGCCGCGAGCATGGACGAACACGAGCGCTCCTCGGATGTTTCGATGGAGGAGCTGGCCGCCCTGGTGGAGACCGCCGGGGGCGAGGTCGTGGCGATGCTGATGCAGAGCCGCCCCACGCCTGAGCCGCGCAGCTTCCTCGGCGACGGCAAGGTGCAGGAGATGAAGGCGCTCATCGAGGCAAACGACTGCGACCTCGCCGTCTTCGACAACGAGCTGTCCCCCTCCCAGATGCGCGTGCTGTCGGAGGAGCTCGGCGTCCGGGTGCTTGACCGCTCGGGGCTGATCCTCGATATTTTCGCCCAGCGCGCCCGCACGCGCGAGGGGCAATTGCAGGTGGAGCTCGCGCAGTACAAATATCTGCTGCCCCGCCTGACCGGTATGTGGACGCATCTCGTGCGGCAGACCGCCTCGGGCGGCTCCTCGCCGATCGGCACGCGCGGCCCCGGCGAGACCCAGCTTGAGACCGACCGGCGGCACATCCGCCGCAAGATCCAGAAGCTGGAGGAGGAGCTCGCCGCCGTGCGCAAGGTCAGAAGCACCCAGCGCCGCCGCCGGGAGAAAAATGCCATGCCCGTCGTGGCGCTCGTCGGCTACACGAACGCGGGCAAATCCACGCTCTTAAACTGTCTCACCGGCTCGGACATCCCGGCAAACGACCGGCTGTTCGACACGCTGGACACCACCACGCGCCGCCTTCGGATCGACGAGAGCACCGAGATCCTGCTGTCCGACACGGTGGGCTTCATCCGCAAGCTCCCCACCCATCTGATCGAGGCCTTCAAGGCAACGCTCGAGGAGCTGAGCTACGCCGACGTGCTGCTGCACGTGATCGACCTCTCCAACCCCGAGTGGGAGGAGCAGGCGCGCATCGTGGACGCGCTCATCCGTCAGCTCGGCGCGGAGCAGACGCCCTGCCTGCGCGTTTACAACAAGTGCGACCGCTATTTCGGCATCCTGCCCCACGGTCAGGACGTGGTCTGCATCTCCGCCAAAAGCGGCGAGGGCGCGGACGCGCTGGTGAAAAAGCTCTCGCAGATGCTCGACCGGGGGAAGCGGCGCGTGACGCTGCTGCTGCCCTATCAGGCGGCGGGGCTGCTCGACGCCCTCAACCGCGAGGCGGCGGTGCTGCGCACGGCCTACACCGACAGCGGCATCGAGCTTGAGGCCATCGTCCAGCCCGAGCTCTTCGGCCGCGTCAAAGCCTACATCCCGGGCTACGTCGAGCCGAAGGAAGACTGGGAAATTTAGTTTTGAGTTTTGAGTAGGCGGGGGATGAAGTGGCTTCTGTACCCTACAGAATGGACACCCAAAGTTTATCTCAAAACTCAAAACTCACGACTCAAAACTCTGCACCGGAGGTGCAAGGATGACGGAATACTACGTCCCCACCGGGGCGGGGGAAAGTGAATACGTGGAAAAGCGCTCCCGCTTTCTGGGGCACGTGCGCCCGGTCGCGAGCGAGGAGGAGGCCAGAGCCTTTATCGCCGCCGTCAAGAAGGAGCACTACGACGCGCGGCACAACTGCTGGTGCTACATCCTCAAGGATGGCCCCGAGCGCTACTCCGACGACGGGGAGCCGCAGGGCACCGCCGGTATCCCCATGCTGGAGGTGCTGCGCCGCGAGGGGGTCTGCAACGCGGTGTGCGTCGTGACGCGCTACTTCGGCGGCGTGCTGCTGGGCGCGGGCGGGCTGTTTCGCGCCTACACCAAAAGCGCCAGGGACGCGCTGGACGCGGCAGGCATCTCCGTCGTGCGCCGCTGGGTCACGCTGGAGCTGCCCTGCTCCTACGCCGCGCTCGAGCGCTACAAGCTCGAGCTTGCCTCCTTCGGCGGGGCGGTCGCGGGGCTGGACTATGGCGCGAGCGTCAGCATCCGCGCGCTTTTGCCCGAGGAGCGGCTGGCCGATTTTACCGCGCGCATCCGCGACCTCTCCGGCGGCAGCGTGCGCCCCACGCTCACCGGCGAGAGCTTCCAGGCCGTGCCTCTTTGAGTTTTGAGTTTTCAGTTTTGAGGAGAACGCCCCGCGCAAGCGAAGGATCTCTTGAAAACGCCCCGCCGCGTCAGTGCGTTTGCTGGCGCGGTCTTTTTTTTCGCAAAAATTTTCAAAAAAATAAAGGGAAATACAAATTTGCGTCGTATATAAGAATTGGAACAAAAAATCGGCGGAAGAGCAGCTCCAAAAACGCAGCGCCGGACAGGCGTTTTTCGAGATGCTCGAAAGGAGGCACGAACATGAGCTGTCCGCGAGAGGAACGGGAACGGCTC
>CAJOFI010000076.1:4567-6766 GCA_905233595.1 uncultured Oscillospiraceae bacterium
CGCGATCCGCACCTGCTTCCAGCGGGACATTGACCGCATCACCCACTCCAAATCCTTCCGCCGCCTCAAGCACAAGACGCAGGTCTTCCTCCAGCCGGAGGGCGACCACTACCGCACCCGCCTGACCCACACGCTGGAGGTCACGCGCCTTGCGAGGACTGTGGCGCGGGCGCTGCGGCTGAACGAGGATCTGGCGGAGGCCATCGCCCTCGGGCACGATCTGGGGCACACGCCCTTCGGCCACGCCGGGGAGCGCGCGCTCAACAGCATCTACGAGGGCGGCTTCAAGCACTACGAGCAGAGCCTGCGCGTGGTGGATATCCTCGAGCGCGACGGGCAGGGGCTGAACCTCTGCTATGAGACGCGCATGGGCATCTTAAACCACACCCACGGCGCGCCGGACGACACGCGCGAGGCAACGGTCGTGCGTCTGTGCGACCGCATCGCCTACATAAACCACGATCTGGACGACTCGATCCGCGCCGGCATCCTCACCGACGCGGACGTGCCGGAGATGATCCGCGCAAACTGCGGCACGCGCAACAGCGAGCGCATCAACGCCTTCATGCTCGACCTGGTGGAAAACAGCACGGGCGGCGTGCTGAAAATGTCCCCGAGGATGCAGGAGACCTTTGACTTTTTCCACCGCTTCATGTACTCTGACGTCTACACCAACCCCATCGCCAAGAGCGAGGAGGACAAGGTGGAGGGCATCCTCTCCCGCCTCTTTGCGCATTACGTCGCCCACCCCGAAAAGCTTCCGACCGTTTTCCGCCCCATCGCCGAGCGCGAAGGCCCCGGCCGCGCCGCCTGCGACTACATCTCCGGCATGACCGACGGCTACGCCATGGAGAAGTACGGCGAGCTGTTTATTCCGTTTGCGTGGAGCGTGAAATAGTTTTCAGTTTTCAGAACCGGATTTTTAGATTTCTGATCACCGGAGGTGATCCCCCATGCGATTTTCTGAAAACTTTATAACGGAGCTTGTGGAGCGCAGTGATATTGTGGACGTGGTTTCCGGGTATGTGCGCCTGGGGAAGAAGAGCGGGAGCAATATGTTCGGCCTCTGCCCCTTTCACAGTGAGAAGACGCCCTCCTTCTCCGTCTCGCCGGACAAGCAGATCTATCACTGCTTCGGCTGCGGCAAGGGCGGCGGCGTCATCAACTTCATCATGGAGATCGAGGGGCTCACGTTCCCGGAGGCGGTGGAGTTTCTCGCCAAGCGCGCGGGCATGCCCATCCCCGAGGAGGAAAACGACGCTGAGAGCCGCAAGCGCGCCCGCATGCTCGCCCTAAACCGCGACGCCGCGCGCTTCTTCTACGAGCAGCTCTCCGCCCCGGGAGGGGGCGCCGCGCGGGAATACATGGCGCGGCGGCGCATCGGGCGCGCGACGGCGAAAAACTTCGGCGTCGGCTTCGCGCCGGACACCTGGGACAGCCTGCGCAGCGCGATGAAGGCCAAAGGCTACACGGATTTTGAGATGGCGGACGCGGGGCTCGTGCGCCGGGGCAAGACCTCCGGCTTCTACGACACCTTCCGCAACCGCCTCATGTTCCCGGTCATCGACGTGCGCGGGAACGTGATCGGCTTTTCCGGGCGCATCCTCGGCGACGGAGAGCCGAAGTACATGAACAGCCCGGAAACGCTCGTCTTCAACAAAAGCCGGAACTTATTCGCCCTGAATCTCGCGAAAAAATCAAAATGCGGATATATTATCCTCTCTGAGGGAAACATAGACGTGGTATCCCTGCATCAGGCGGGTTTCGACTCGGCGGTGGCCTCTCTCGGCACCTCGCTGACGCCGGAGCAGGCGCGGCTGCTCTCGCGCTTTACAAACCAGGTCATCATCGCCTACGACAACGACGGCGCGGGCATCAAGGCCGCCCAGCGCGCCATCGGCATCCTCGAGCGGCTGGACGTGCGCGTCAAGGTGCTGCGCCTGACCGGGGCGAAGGACCCGGACGAATTCATCAAGCTCAAGGGCGCCGACGCCTTCCGCAACCTGCTGGAGGCCTCGGAGAACCAGGTGGACTACCGCCTGCGCAGTGTGACGGACAAATACGACCTCACGGTGGACGAGCAGAAGGTGGAATTTCTCAAGGAGGCCACCGACCTCGTCGCGCGGCTCCCCAACGAGATGGAGCGGCAGGTCTACGCGATGCGCGTGGCGGACATGGCGGGCGTCGCTCAGGCCGCCG
>CAJOFI010000076.1:6779-19378 GCA_905233595.1 uncultured Oscillospiraceae bacterium
GGCGCTGCGCGCGGCGCGGCAGAGCGCCGAGCGGGAGCAGACCCGCCCCGAGCGGCAGCTACAGCCCGCGGAACGCGCGCTGCGCTATGACGACCCCGGCTCCGCCGCGGCGGAGGAGGGGCTCATCCGCCTTCTGGTCGGCGACCCGGCGCTCGCGAAAAGCGCGGCGCTGCCCGACCCGGCGGATTTCAGCGCCCCGGCGCTGGGGAAAATTTACGCCCTCATCCGCGAGCGCATCGCGCGGGGCGAATCGGTCGAGCCGAACCTTCTCGGGCAGGAGCTGAGCGGGGACGAGATGAGCCTTCTCGTGCGCATCCAGCAGAAGCCCGAGCTTCTCTCCCGGGGCGATCAGGCGCTGCGGGATTACATCAGCAAAATACAGGAACGCAAGGACGCGCGGCAGCAGGGCGGTGACCTGCTGGCGCTGCAGCAAAAGCTCAAAGAAACGAAAGGGTACAGGGGATCACTATGAACGACGAAATGCACTTCACCGAAGAAGAACTGGAAAGCATGGCGGACAAGCTGCTGGAGGAGGCCTCCGTGACGGACATCTCTTCCCAGCGCGAGCTGGAGCTGCCCAAGCCCAAGCGCAAGAGCGCGAAGAAGAAGGATTCGGACGAGCCGCACAAGAGCCCGGAGGAGACGCTGCAGGAGCTGCTGGACAAGGGCAAGAAGCTCGGCCGCCTCTCCGCCAAGGAGCTGAGCGTGCTGGAGGAGCTGAACCTCGACGGCGACACCGTCAGCAAGTTCTACGAGACGCTTGAGCAGAACGGCATCGACATCGACGTCGGCGGCGACGACGTGCTGCCCCCGATCGACGACGTGCTGCCCGAGGTGGAGGATCTCGCCGACGTGGAGGAGGTGCCCGAGGAGGAGATCACCGACACCGACGCGCTGATGGACGCCTTCGCCACCGACGACCCGGTGCGCATGTACCTCAAGGAGATCGGCAAGGTGCCCCTGCTCACGCCCGACGAAGAGATCGCGCTGGCCGAGCGCATGTCCGCCGGGGACGACGAGGCCAAGCACCGCATGACCGAGGCAAACCTCCGCCTCGTCGTATCCATCGCCAAGCGCTACGTGGGGCGCGGGATGCTGTTTCTCGATCTGATCCAGGAGGGTAACCTGGGTCTTATCAAGGCGGTGGAGAAGTTCGACTACACCAAGGGCTACAAGTTCTCGACCTACGCGACCTGGTGGATCCGCCAGGCCATCACCCGCGCCATCGCAGACCAGGCGCGCACGATCCGCATCCCCGTGCACATGGTCGAGACCATCAACAAGACCATCCGCGTCTCCCGCCAGCTCCTGCAGGAGCTGGGGCACGACCCCAGCGCCGAGGAGATCGCCGCCGAGATGGGGATGCCCGTGGACAAGGTGCGCGACATCCTCAAGATCGCGCAGGAGCCCGTCTCGCTCGAGACGCCCATCGGCGAGGAGGAGGACTCCCACCTGGGCGACTTCATCCCCGACGAGGACGCCTCCGAGCCCTCCGAGGCCGCGAGCTTCTCCCTGCTGCGCGAGCAGCTTGAGGAGGTGCTCGACACCCTCGCCCCGCGCGAGAAGAAGGTGCTGGAGCTGCGCTTCGGCATCGTGGACGGGCGCACCCGCACGCTCGAGGAGGTCGGCAAGGAGTTCAACGTCACCCGCGAGCGCATCCGCCAGATCGAGGCCAAGGCGCTGCGCAAGCTGCGCCACCCCAGCCGCTCCAAAAAGCTGCGCGATTTTCTGAACTGACGCGCTATCATAGGTAACCCAAAAACGAAGGGGATGTGATTTTTCACATCCCCAGGGGGCTTGCCGCATCCTCCTTCGTGCGCCTGCGCGTCACTTGGTCTGAAAATCCAGCTCGGAGAAGGGGAAGCCCCTCTTTGCGCGCTTGCGTCTGGGCAGCTTTTCCTTCGCGTCGATGAGGATGATGTCCCCGCCGATGCGCACGATGCAGCCCCAGGGCAGCACGTAGTCGTCCTCCCGCCCCATCAGGCCGAAGAGCTTCGCCCGCCCCGGCGTGATGAGGGAGAGAATGCGCCCCTCGCCCTGGTCGAGCTCCGCGTCGCAGACGTAGCCCAGCCGCCAGCCGGAGTGGATATCAATGACTTCCTTATACTTCAGATCCGAAAAAAAGCTGATCAACGCACATCACCTCCATAGACTCTATGGAGGTGATGTGCGTTTTATGTCGCATTTTTGCTCTTTGGGATCGAGATCGTGAGGATCAGCGCGTCCTCGGTCTCCTGCCGCTGCATCCCGGCGGCGATGCCCCCCTGCTTCATCAGATCGAGCCCGTGCGTGAGGCTGTTGAGAAAGACGCGCACGTCCTTCATCACGAAGCTGCGCTTCGGCGTCTCCCGCTTCGGCGGCGGCTCGGGCGCGGAGAGCAGGGCGTCAACGTAGGCGTCCGTCGCGGCGACGGTCATGTCCCTCTCGAGGATGGTCTCGAGCGCCGCGCGCTGGCTCTCCGCGTCCGGCAGACGCAGCAGCGCCCGCCCGTGCCGCTCGCTCAGCCCGTTTTCCAGCAGCGCCTCCAGCACGTCCCCCGGGAGCCTGAGCAGGCGCAGCTTGTTCGCCACCGCCGACTGCGAGCGCCCGATGCGCCGCGCCGCCTCCTCCTGGCTCATGCCGAACATGCGGATGAGCTGCTCCAGCCCGCGCGCCTCCTCCAGAAAATTGAGGTCGCGCCGCTGGAGGTTCTCCACCAGCGCGAGCAGCCCCGCGTCCTCCAGATCCACGTCCACCACCATGCACGGCAGCTCCCGCAGCCCCGCGAGCTTCGCCGCCCGCAGCCGCCGCTCCCCCGCCACCAGCTCGTGCAGCACGCCGTAGCTTCTTATGCTCTCGCTCAGCTCCCGCAGCGCCTCCTCGTCAAAGACCCTGCGCGGCTGCACGGGATTGGGCATGATGTCCTCCACGCGCAGATACAACAGCCCGCTCCGTCTCAGCAGCGGGCGCGACCGTAAAGCCTGCACCGTCTCTCATTCCTCCCCTTTGTTGGGAACTGTTCCGAAATAACTTGTGCAATCTGACTTGCCTTTTTCACCTGTAGCTTCGGAACTGTTCCGAAATAACTTGTACAATCTGACTTGCCTTTTTCACCTGTAGCTTCGTTGTCAAATCTTGAAATACACAAAGTATTCCTGCGATTTTCCGCCTCGCTACAGGCGAAAAATCCTAAATACGCAAAGTATTCCTGCGATTTTCCGCCTCGCTACAGGCGAAAAATCCTACGCCATTTTTGCACAATTTATTTCTGCACAGTTCCTTGTAGTCGGTGAAGAAATCTTACACCACATTTTGTGCAAAGAGCGACGAAAAAGGAGCCTTGAAAAAACTTCGTTTTTTCAAGGCTCCTTTTTCAGTTTTTAGTTTTCAGACAGAGGTCCGAATTTACACAACTGACCTCGGCGGTCGAGCAATGCTCGTCCCTACGCCACTGACCGCTCATATCTGCTGCTTTCTCCGGAAATTGACGCATACAGACACTTTTTCCGATCTCCTCAAAACTCGCCAAACTCCACGACCGCCGTGGGGCCGGTGAGGAGCAGGTCGCGAACCGTATCGCCCGCGCGCGTGAGGGAGACCGTGAGCGTTCCGCCGGGCATTTCGATCTCGACAGGGCATTCCCTGACGCGCCCGCGCAGGAGCAGCGCCGCCGCGATCGCCCCGCTGCCGGTGCCGCAGGCGAGGGTGAAATCCTCCACCCCGCGCTCGAAGGTGATCGCGCGCACGCGGCTTGCGCCCTCGACGCAGGCAAAGCTCACGTTCGCCCCCTTCGGGAAAGCCGCGCTGTGCCGAAGGGCGCGCCCGCGCTCGCGCAGGGCGTCCGGATCGTCAAAGACCTCCGCCCCGACCTCTACGACCGCGTGGGGGATGCCGGGGCAGCCCAGCTCGAGATAGGCGCAGTCCTCCCCCTCGGCGCTGCGGTGCAGGTCGATGACGGAGGGGTCGTTGAGGCGGATCTGGTACTGCTCCCGGCTGATACGCCTTGCCGTCACAAGCCCCGCCGTTGCGAGGATGCGGACGCGCCCGGGGTCGGGCGCGAGGCCGTGCTCGACCCCGTAGCGGGCGACGCAGCGCGCGCCGTTGCCGCACATCTCGCCGAGGCTGCCGTCGCTGTTGTAAAAGAGCATGCCGAAGTCCGCGCCCTCCGCCGGAACGAGCACGATCATACCGTCGGCGCGCTTTTGCTTACACAGCGTCAAGGCGAGAACCGATAAGTTCTCGCCCTTCAGCTCACCGTGCAGGCTCTCCGTCAGGACGAAGGAGTTGCCCGCGCCGTGCATTTTTGTATAGCGCATTACTGCTTCGCGTCAGCCTTGAGCTTCTTCTGCAGCCAATCCTTGCCGTCGTTGAAGCGGGAGACGACGAAGGAGGCCACGTAGTCGCCGGCGGCGTTGACCATGGTGGCAGGGGGATCGACGAGATCGCCGATGGCCTGCGCGATTGGGAAGGCGATGGCGAGCTGCTCCGGGAAGAAGAGGGAGCAGAGCACCAGCTCGCCGGTGCCGCCGCCGCCGGGGATGCCGGACATGGCAACGGAGGAGACCGTCGCCACCACGATGGCGAGCAGCGCGTCCTTGGAGGCGAAGTCCATGCCGAACATGCCGAAGAGGAAGGCGACCTTGATGATGGCGCTCATGCCGGAGCCGTCCATGTTCATGGTCGCGCCCATGGGCAGAACGATGTCGGTCACGTCCTTGGAGATGCCGGTGTCCTCGGAGACTTCCATGTTGGTGGGGATGGTCGCGACGCTCGAGCAGGTGCCGAAGGCGACAGCCGCCGGGCGGAAGAGGTGCTGGAACATGACCTTCACAGCGCCCTTGCCGCCGCCAAAACGGGCGTAGAGCGGGAAGATGAGGAACATGTAAGCGAAGGCGACGACGTAATAGAGGATGATCGCCTTGGCGTAGCTCGTCACGAAGTCCGCGCCGTGGGCGGCGACGAGGGCGGCGAAGAAGCCGAAGAAGCCGATGGGGGCGTAGAAGCTGATGAGCTTGATGACCTTCATGAGGACGTTGGTGATCTCCTCAAGCAGCTTTGCGACCTTGGTCTCCGGCCCGCCGCACATCTGCACGCCGAAGCCGAAGAAGATGCCCGCGATGATGAGCTGCAGGATGGAGCGGCGACTCCACAGCTCGGGGAAGTCGGACTTGGTGAAGAAGCCGACGATCATCTCGCCCGCGCTCATGGGCTCGGAGGCGCCCGGCTCAAAGGCGGGCTCGCCGGTGTAGACCGGAATGAAGCGCACGAGAACGTACATGATGACGGAGGCGATGACGGTGGTGCACATGAAGGTGAGCACCGTCGTGCCCATGAGCTTGCCGGCGCGCTTGGCGCTCTTCATGTTGGCGATGGAGGAGGAGATGGAGAAGAAGACCATCGGGACCACCACGCAGAACATCATATTGATAAACAGGGTGCCCAGAGGCTCCAGCGCGCCCGCGCCGGGCCAGGCAAAGCCCACCACGATGCCGAGCACGATGCCGAGGATCATCGTAATGAAGAACCAGTTGTTTTTCAGGAAGCCGCCTTTGCTGTTAGACATGTTGCTTACACTCCTTGTTTCAAAGTTCGTTCCCATTATATTTGCTATCTTCTGCAAAGTAAATTGCATTTTCTGCTTGAAACATTGCAAAAAGTGCGGTATCATAGTGGCCAGTGGTCAGTGGCCAGTTTGAGGAGGATTTGCCATGAAGAGCGATCAGACCTTCAGCCGCGAGGGCTATCTGGAGGAAAACTATCACTATTTTCATCTGCGCGACACGGCGGGGCAGGAGCGGGACTTCCACTATCACGAGTTTGACAAGATCGTGCTGCTGCTCTCCGGGCGGGTGGACTACGCGGTGGAGAGCGTCTCCTACGCGCTGAGACCCTGGGACATCCTGCTCGTCAAGCACCACGCGATCCACAAGGCGATCATCGACAAGTCTGAGCCCTACGAACGCATTATATTATATCTCGACGGAAAATATTTCGACCGCCTGCTGCCCGAGGCGCATCTGACGGACTGCTTCGACGAGGCCGACCGCTCGGGGGAATACCGCCTCGTCCCGGACGCGGAGCAGCGCAGGGCGCTTGAGCAGACCTTTCTCAGCTACGAGCAGGCGGCGAAGGACGGGCGCTTCGGCGCGCAGACGCTGTGCGACACCTATATTTTGCAGCTTCTGGTGCAGCTCGGCCGGATGAAGGCCACGCCCCGCCGGGAGGAGCAGCGCTTCGACCCGAAGATCCGCGAGACGCTCTCCTACATCAACGAGCACCTGGGCGAGGAGCTGTCGGTGGAGGCGCTCGCCGAGCGGGTGTATCTGAGCCGCTACCACTTCATGCGGCTGTTCAAGGCGGAGACGGGCAACACCGTGCACGCCTACGTGCGGCAGAAGCGGCTTTTGTACGCCGCGCGGCTCATCCGCGAGGGCGCGAACGCGAACCTTGCCGCCGAGAGCGCGGGCTTTACGGATTATTCCGCCTTCCACCGCGCCTTCCGCCAGAGCTTCGGCATCAGCCCCGGCCAGCTCAAGAAATAACTTGCGCTCCTCCCGCCGCCGGGGTATAATCCGCCCTGCGGCAAAAGGATCGGGATCGGGGACGAATGATGCTCCCCGAAGGGGACAATGCAGCGGTTCCCCGGCCACTGGTCACTCAGGAACTGTGCAGAAATAAATTGTGCAAAGATGGCGTAGGATTTTTCGCCTGTAGCGAGGCGGAAAATCGCAGGAATACTTTGTGTATTTCAAGATTTGTCCTCGATCTTCTTGGCGATGTCGCGCGCGAGGAGCACCATCTGATCCTCGCTGACCTTGTCGGGCTCGACCATGATGCGGATCTCGCGACCCGCCTGGATGGCGTAGGAGCTCGCGATGCCCGGGAAGCTCTTGGAGACCTCCTCCAGCTTCTCAAGACGCTTGACGTAGTTTTCGATGTTCTCGCGCCGGGCGCCGGGGCGGGCGGCGGAGATCGCGTCGGCCGCCTGGACAAGGCAGGCGACGACGGTCTGCGGCTCCACGTCGTTATGGTGCGCCTCGATGGCGTGGATCACGGCGTCGGACTCGTGGTACTTGCGGGCGATGTCCACGCCGATGGTGACGTGGCTGCCCTCGACCTCATGGTCGATGGCCTTGCCGATGTCGTGCAGGAGACCCGCGCGCTTGGCGGTGGCGACGTCCGCCCCCAGCTCGGCGGCGAGGAGACCCGCGATGTGGCTGACCTCGATGGAGTGGTTGAGCACGTTCTGCCCGTAGCTCGTGCGGTAGCGCATACGGCCGAGGAGCTTGACAAGCTCGGGGTGCAGGCCGTGGATGTTCGTCTCGAACACGGCGCGCTCGCCCTCGGCCTTGATGGTGGCGTTGACTTCCTTCTGCGCCTTCGCGACCATCTCCTCGATGCGGGCGGGGTGGATGCGCCCGTCGGCGATCAGCTTCTCGAGCGCGAGGCGCGCCACCTCGCGGCGGACGGGGTCGAAGCTGGAGACCGTGATGGCCTCGGGCGTGTCGTCAATGATGAGGTCGCAGCCCGTCAGCGTCTCGATGCTGCGGATGTTGCGCCCCTCGCGGCCGATGATGCGGCCCTTCATCTCGTCGTTGGGGAGAGGTACGACGGAGACGGTGATCTCGCTGGTATGGTCGGCGGCGCAGCGCTGGATGGCGGTGGTGATGATCCTGCGGGCGCGCTCGTCCGCCTCTTCCTTGGCCTGCGTCTCGATCTCCTTGATCTTCACGGCCATCTCGTGGGTCACATCGTCCTTGACGTTGGCGATGATGTAGGCCTTGGCCTCCTCCACGGAGAAGCCGGAGATGCGCTCAAGCATCTCGAGCTGGCTCTTCTTGATCTGGGCGATCTCCGCCTGCTGGGCTTCCGCCGCAGCGATCTTGCCCGAGAGCGTCTCGCTCTTTTTCTCGACCGCGTCGGTCTTGCGGTCCAGGGTCTCCTCCTTCTGCTGAAGGCGGCGCTCCTGCTTCTGCAGCTCGGCACGGCGAGCCTTTTCCTCCCGCTCGTACTCGGAGCGGCGTTTGTGTATTTCTTCCTTTGCCTCTACGAGAGCTTCTCTCTTCTTGCTCTCTGCGCTCTTGATTGCGTCATTGACTATCTGCTTGGCCTGCTCCTGGGCGTTGGCGATCTGCTTTTCGGCGTTCTTCTCGCGCGTGATGAAGAACGCGGCGGCAGCGCCCGCGCCGACGACAAGGCCGATCAAGATCCATAAAAACGGCATCGTAAGTAAACACACCTCCATTCTTTCAGAATTTTGCGGTGGTTACTTGATTTTGCGAATGATTCTGTTGGGCAGCTCCAAAAACGCGGGTCTGGTGATATGTCGGGAGATTTTGCCTCAGGTCGAAGGGCAAAAACGCAGGAAACCTTTGTGTATTGCAGGTTTTTTGCACAAAAAGCCGGGGCAAAAGATCCGGCGCCGCGCCGGACGGGAGTTTTGGAAATGCCCTGTTGTGAATCTAAGGAACTGTGCAGAAATAAACTGTGCAAAGATGGCGTAGGATTTTTCGCCTGTAGCGAGGCGGAAAATCGCAGGAATACTTTGTGTATTTCAAGATTTGGTTATTTCGGAACAGTTCCTAAGCGAAAATGAGCCATCAAGCGAACTCATCCGAAATTGAAAAGAATATCAAAAGGAGCTTCCCCAGGCTCCTCCAATATTATATCCAACTTATTTTAGCCCGAACTTGGTGTTATGTCAAGCATAATTTGACGAAGGCCGCAGCCGCGGCGGCAGCGGCTGAAAAAACTTGTAAAATGTCCGCCTTTGTACTATAATACAGTAAACGCAAATGGTATTTGCGTTTACTGTATTTTTATCAAAGCCGTTTTTCTCGCGCCTGACGGGGCAACCGAAAAACATGGCAATACAGTAAACTCATTTTCAAATTCGTTTGCTATAATCTCCAATCTTGAAACACAAGGGGGTGTCGGGAATGCTGTGGATCGCGATCGTTGACGACGACGCAAGCGACTCCGAGCCGCTCCGGGCACACGTAGAGAGCTATTGCGCAAGCAGGGCGCTCACCGCCACGGTACGCGTTTTTCGCGACGGGCTGGACTTCATCCGCGCTACGGATCATTTTGACATCGTGTTCATGGACATCCGCATGGAGAAGCTCGACGGGCTCGACGCCGCCCATCTCATGCGCAAGATCAACCGGGACGCCTGCCTGATCTTCGTGACCAACATGGCGCAGTTCGCCATCAAGGGCTATGAGGTGGACGCGCTCGACTTCATCATCAAGCCCGCCTCGCTCGCCTCGATCACCTACGTGCTGGACAAGGCCATGAAGCGCCTGCGGGAGAGCAGCAACACCACCTTCTCCCTCAAGACCTCCGAGGGCACCGTGAGCATCTCCTCCAACGACATCAGCTACGTGGAGGTCTTTGACCACAACCTCGTCTATCACACCGTCAAGGGCGACTACACCGTGCGCGGGCGGCTCAGCGACGTGAGCGGCAAGCTCGACCCCGCGCGCTTCGTGCTGTGCAACCGCTCCTTCGTGGTGAACCTGCGCTTCGTGACCAACGTGGGCAGCGAATTTCTCTGCATCGGGGATACGCGCATCTCGATCTCCAAATCCCACCGCAAGGAGCTGATGCAGCGCTTCTCCAGCTTTCTGGGGGACAGCCTATGAGCGGCAACGCGCCCTGGGTCGCCGCCGTTGACCACCGCATCTCGTCGGCCATCGTCTTCTTCCTGCTCCTGCTGCTTTTGAACACCGCGCCCAAGCGGAGCCGCTTCGCGCTCAAGGCGGCGCTGAGCCTGCTCGCCTTCTGCGCGGCAAGCTGGGCCGTGCGCTATGTGGCGGACGTGCTGCTGACGGTCATCGAGCTGCGCGGTCTCGGCCACAGCGCGCAGATTTTCCTGCTGTTTTTGCTGTTCTGGCTGGCCTATCTCAACTGCTACCGGGTCTCCCGGGTGGAGGCGGCGTATCTGAGCGTGCTCGCGCTCACGGTGTTCAAGATCGCCTGGAACGGCTTCAAGACCGGCAGCAGCCTCCTTGCCGTGAGCGGCGTGCCCGCGCTGTGGGGGCAGTACAGCCCGCTCGGCTCGCTGGTGTCCTACGCGGTGTATTTCACGCTCTGCCTCATCTGCTGCGCGATCTACAAAAACGCCGTGCCCGAGCCGGCGCTCCACTCCCCGCCGCCGCTCGTCGCGACGCTGGCGAGCATCTTCGTGCTGTTTCAGATGGTGCTGGAATACTGCGGCATCGTCTTTACCGGCAGCAGCCAGGCGCTCTTCCTCTACTACTTCTGCGCCCTGCTCTATACGATCCTCAACTTCGTGGCGCTCGTGATGATCGCCCTGCTCGACAGCTTCCGCCACGAGAACCGCAGCATGCACGACTTCATCTCCAACAAGATGCGCTACTATGAGATGAGCCACGACGGCATCGTCAACCTCCAGACCAAGTGCCACGACCTCAAGCACCAGATCGCCGCGATCCGTTCGGAGGCGGGCAAGGCGCGCTTCAACCAGTACCTCGACGAGCTGGAGGCGTCCATCGACGAATACAGCACCGTCGTGGAATGCGGCAACCAGACCGTGGACATCGTGCTGACCGAGAAGAACATCCTCTGCATGTCCTGCGGGGTGAAGTTCTCCTATATGCTCGACGGCAGCCTCTTCTCCTTTCTGAGCGAGCGGGAGATCTACTCCCTCTTCGGAAACGCCCTCGACAACGCCCTGGAGGGCACGAGCCGGGTCAGGGACGCCTCCAACCGCATGATCTCCCTCAAGAGCAACGTGCGCGGCGACCTCGCGGTTTTGCAGATCGAGAACACCTACGAGGGCGAAATGCGCATCGTGGACGGCCTGCCCCGCACCACCAAGCAGCAGAGCGGGCACGGCTTCGGCCTCAGATCCATCCAGCGCATCGCCGAAAAGCACGGCGGCGGCATGTCTGTTCGCGCCGAGGGCGGCATCTTCAAGCTGAGCGTCTTTATGAAACCGTTGTAGCGCCGATCACGGATCGGCGGAAAAGCCGCCCAGTCTCGACAGATTACAATTCGCCGCGATGCGGCGCCATCCTTCTTTATCCGTTTCCCCGAGCGCGTACCTTCGCCTCCAAAGCTGTCGTGAATTGGTCGTGGCATCCGTTCACGGCAGCTTTTTGCCGTAAATATGGCCTTTCACCCTTCGCGGCGCACGGCGGTGTGTTCATGCCAAAGGACTTTTTTTCTGTTTTTTCCTATGTTATTCTAAAATCAGAGCTGGGGCGTCTTCGCGCGGCGCTCCGATCCAAGCGACCAAAATCTAATACAAGGAGAACGGAAAATGAAGAAATTCGTTGCCATCGTCGCCATGCTGGCGCTGCTGCTGAGCCTGTCTCCCGCAGTCTTCGCCGAGGGCGACACCTACATCCCCGCTCCTTACGATCCGGCCGAGGTCGATCCGACCGCGACCTATCTGGAGCCCGTGTTCTATGAAAACGAGGGCGGCCCCACCATCGGCGTCACCACCGTGGGTGTGATCCAGTCCGAGGGTCTCTACTTCAAGGACAGCAACAACAACCAGGAGCTCGACCCCTTTGAGGACTGGCGCCTGGACGCCAAGGAGCGCGCGGCTGACATGGTCAGCAAGATGAGCCTCGAGGATCAGGCGGGCTTCGTGTTCAACGCCCTCGCCATCACCCCGGGCGTGCCCAAGCTCGACATGGCCAAGAACGAGGACGGCAGCATCAACCCCGCCGCCATCGTCACCATCCTCGGCGAGGGTGAGGAGTCCAAGAACGCTTATGCCTCCGGCTTCGCGGGGCTTGACTCCTTCGTCATCAACACCCAGAAGGTGCGCGCCGGCGTGTACCGCGGCGGATTGAACTTTGACGCCTCCACCGTCGCGCTCTACAACAACGTCGTCACCGAGATGGCCGAGGCCGACGCCGCCCAGCGCGGTGTGCCCGCCATCCCCATGACCATCATCTCCAACCCCATCTCCGCCGGCTTCCCCGACGCGCAGGGTCTGGCTGCCGCCGCGATGGGCGATGGCAACTATGACGCGATCCGCGACTATGCCGAGGTAGACCGCCAGATGTGGGTCGCCCAGGGCATCAACGCGATGTACGGCCCCCAGGTCGATCTTGTCACCGACCCCCGCTGGCCGCGCAACCTTGAGACCCTTACCGAGCGTCCCGAAGTCGCCGCCGGCATCATCACCGCGCTGGTCGAGGGTTACCAGAACGGCGAGGGCGGCATGAAGGAGGGCGCTGTCGCCCTGTCCGTCAAGCACTTCCCCGGCGACGGTTCCGCTGAGAACGGCTTCGAGTCCCACACCACCCAGGGTCAGTGGCGCCTCTACCCCACCGAGGGTTCTCTGGAGAAGTACCAGCTCGTGGCCTTCCAGGCCGCCATTGACGCGGGCTGCGGCTCCATCATGCCCTGCTACTCCCGCGACGCGGCTGACGCCCGTTCCGCCGTGCAGAGCTATCGCGGCCACGAGGTCGCGGTCAACCAGCTCGGTTCCGCTTACAACGAGGAGATCATCACCACCCTGCTGCGCGACGTCATGGGCTTTGACGGCTACGTCAACACCGACTCCGGCATCGTCACCGGCCAGACCTTCGGCATGACCTATCTGACCGACGAGATCGACCAGTACGGCACCTATGCCG
>CAJOFI010000076.1:19466-28456 GCA_905233595.1 uncultured Oscillospiraceae bacterium
AGCAGGGCCGCTTCGACAACCCCTACCTCGACTACCTGAAGGCTGACGAGGTTCGCGCCACCAATCTCGAGACTGCCGCCGGTCAGGCCAAGGAGCTCAACCAGAAGGCCGTCGTCCTGATGAAGAACCACGAGGGCGCTCTGCCCCTGGCCGCGAACGCCGGCACCAAGCTCTACATCGCCTCCTTCACCGCGAGCGGCGAGGATGAGGATATGATCGCCTCCCTCACCGAGCTCTTCACCGCGCAGGGCTTCGAGGTCGTTGACAAGGCCGACGAGGCCGAGGTCGCCTACTTCTACGTCCAGCCCAAGGGCACCACTTCCACCAACGGCACCGCCGCCGAGGGCGTTCTGAGCCTCGTCGAGGATTACGAGGTCGATGAGCGCGAGCTCTCCGGCGAGGGCGCCTTCGGCCAGGGCGTGACCGCCTCCCAGAAGAAGACCGGCGAGAAGATCGAGGTCACCACGCTGGCTGACGTCAAGAAGCTCGCCAAGGCTGCCGACACCGTGCACGCCAACGGCGGCAAGGTCGTTGCCACCATCGTGTGCACCTCCCCCTGGATCCTCACGAATCTTGAGCCCTACTGCGACGCTCTGCTCGCCCAGTACACCACCTCCGCCGCTTCCCTGCCCAACGCGCTGAGCGCCCAGCTCGACGTGATCACCGGCGCTTACAATCCCACCGGCAAGCTCGCCGTGACCATGGTCTCCTCCGAGGATGTGATCGCCTTGACCGAGACGACGCTGGAAGACGGCACTGTGGCTGAGATCTGCGCCTCCCCGAACGACGTTCCGGGCTACGACAAGGATCAGTACATCGATCCCGCCGTGCTCGCCAACGTCAACGGCGGCAGCTACGCCTACTACGACGCGGACGGCAACTACTACCTCTCCGGCTTTGGCCTGAGCTACTGATGAAAAAATATCCTTCCGGGCGGCCTGTCCGCCCGGAAGGATAAGCAAAAAAATCCCGCTGCCGACAGCGCGAACCGGGTCCCCCGGTTGTCGGCAGCGGGATTTTTTTGTGGCTGGCGGATCCCGGTTCACGGCGGAACGGGATTCATTCGCCCAAGCGCGCCGCGTGGAGCGACCAGAAGCAGTCGGCGCCGAGGAACTTGTCGATGTCCGTGCGGGAGCCGTTGACGATGAGGGAGCCGGTCAGCGCGAGAGCGGTAATCCCGGCGGTCAGAGCGGTCAAACCGCGCCACAGGCGCTGTTTACCGCGCGCTTTGGAGCTGTTGCTCATGGTTAACCGCCTTGTTTTCCCCCTCCCCGGGACGGAAAAGCCCCGGAGAGGAGTGGATTTCAGAATTTTTTACACAGCGGGCTTGCCGGCGGCCTTGCGCAGGTCGTTGAACTCCTTGCGGATCGCGTCCTCGCGCGCCTTCTCGGCCTTGCGCTTCTCGGGGGAGAGCTTCGCGACGCGGGCTTCTTCCTTCGCCTTGGCGTCGGCCTGCTTCTTGAGCTCCGCCTGGTAGGCCTCCTCGCCTTCCTCGAGGCGGATCTTCTCCTCGGCGGAGACGTACTTCTTGCCCTCCCGCTTCGCGGCGGCCTTCTGGTCGGACACGATGGCGAGGTGGTCGATCTTGGAGAACTTCTCCACGCCCATGAAGAGGAAGATCAGGAAAATGCCAAGGTAGCAGATCGTCTCGCCGCCGATGAAGACCCAGGGCATCGCGGCGCGCAGGGTCTCGTTGGTCTGCAGGGTCGCAACGTCGTAATTGGTGGCGGAGAGCACCATGTTGAGAACGCCGGTGGTCAGACCGGTCATGCCCGCGATGATCGCGCCGTAGACCGTCATGGAGAAGCCGTCGGTGCGCACGCCGTGCACGGCCTCCTGGTGGTCGAAGATGTCGGCCAGCAGGGCGAGGGAGAGGTACATCGCCGGGGTGGAGCCGAGCGCCTTGATGATGAAGGAGACCGTCACCACGACAAAGTTGGTGGGGGCGACCATGCCGATCGCGCCGCCGACGACCGCGAGCGCCGCGCCCGCGAGGATGGCCTTGGACTTGCTGCCGAGGATATTGGCGAGGGGCAGAGCGATGACCATGCCGATGGCGGTGGGGATGGCGCCGATGATGGCGAGCGTGCCCTGGAGCTGGCCGCCGTAGGCGACGGTGTAGTTGCCCATCGCGTCGGGGAACATGGCGGTGCAGAAGTAGTTCTGGCTGACGTTCTTGATCATGCCGCCGAACTGGTAGAGGAAGAAGAAGGCCATCATGATGATCCAGTACTTATCCTTGAAGCAGAGCTTCGCCTGCGCGCCGGTGGAGAGGGCGGGCTTGGCCTCCTGCTCCTGCCCCATGGACTCCTCGGTCACGCGCTCGCGGGTGAAGAAGTACTCGATCAGAATGCCGACGGCGGTGATGATGAGCAGGGCGATGACGAAGACCTTCCAGTGCGCGTAGCTCGCGCCGGAATCGTAGATGGCGGCGCCGCTCTCGTCCACATAGTAGAGGATCTTCCCGGCCTCGTTCATGACGGGGCTGCCCTTGCCGCTCATGTCGTAAACGAAGAGCAGGTTCAGGAAGAAGGGCAGGAACATGGAGCTGATGCCCATGGCCGCGAGCATGGTCGCGTTCGAGATCGTGGCGAGCAGGCCGCGATCCTTGGAGTTTCTGGTGGAGAGGCTCACGAGCGCCGCGTGCGGGGTGTAGTACATGGGATAGGCGAAGGCGAACCACAGGTTGTAGCCGATGGCGATGCAGATGAGCGCCCCGGTGTGCCAGCTATCGCTGTTTGCGTTATAGGGGGAGAAGACGAAGAGGAACAGCAGCGCCAGCAGGCTGATGGGCAGGCTCACCAGCAGCAGGGGTCTGGCCTTGCCGGCTCTGGACTTGTTGTTGTCCATGAGCTTGCCGACGAGGATGTTGCCGATCACGACGAAGATGACGGAGATGACCGGCAGCCAGGTGAAGAAGGCGCTCGCCCAGGAGTTGATGTGCAGCACGTCGGACATGTACTTGTTGAAGTAGTTCGACAGCACGGAGTTTGCAAGCAGGGCAAGCGTGGGGCCGACCAGATAGCCGATCGCGCCCTCGGGGATCAGGGTGACGTTGTTTTTCTTGATGAGGCTGGGGGGAAGCTTGTCAAAGAAGCTGCTTTTTTTCTCGCTCACAGTAGATTCTCCTTTCATAATTACGCAAGATCAAACGATACGAAGTCGAAGGTGCCGCCCTTGCCCTCCACGGAGAAGTAGAGCGCCTCCTTCTCGCCGAGCCCCGCGGGCAGCTCGCCCGAGAAGCTCTCGCCGTTAACGCAGGTCGCGACGGGGATGCGGAGGATGACCTCGCCATGCTCCTCGCGGCGCACGGTGACCGCGCAGCCGTCGCCGTAGCCCTGGAGGTTCACGGTGAGCTTCTTCGTCTCGCGCAGATCGAAGTACTTAAAGCCCACGGTGCAGCCCGTGCAGAAGTTGGAGACGTACTGATCCGGCCCCTCCTCGCGGTCGCCGCCCTTCTGGGTCAGGAAGGGGTTGGAGCCCTTGCGGTACTTGAGCATGGACATGAAGCGCGTCCCGTCCTTGCCGTAGACGTTGCAGGCGATGTAGCTGGGGTAGTGCCCCTTGCCCGCGAGCGGGGCGTTGTTGAGGCCGCAGGAGGTCATCTCCGCCTGGTAGAACTTCCCGTTTTCAAAGCGGATCTCCTCTGCGCAGGCCTGGCGGGAGCTCTGCTTGCGGTTGGAGTGGCGGTGGTAGAAGATGTAATAGTGCCCCTCGATCTCGATGAGGGAGCCGTGGGTGTTGCCGGTGCACATGCGGGCATGCTCCGGATCGGGCACGCCGGGCAGGCCGATGTCCCCGCAGGAGACGAGCACGCCGCCGTACTCGAAGCCGTGGTCGGGATAGTCGGACACGGCGTAGCAGAGGTTGTGGCTGTTGAGGGAGGAGTAGATAAAATAGTATTTGCCATTGAACTTGCGCATGGAGCTGGCTTCGCCGAAGGGCTGGGGCTCAAAGGGGGTGCCCTTGGCCTCCTCGCCGGTGAGCACGCCGATGTAGCGCAGCTCGTCGCCGGAGATGACGGTCAGCATATCCTTGGTGTCGATCTCAAAGAACATGGGGCCCTTCTTTGTGGGCTGGGAGCCGTCGAGCAGGATGGGGTTCCCGCCGAAGGCGAAGCCCGTGTAGAGGTAGAGCCGCCCGTCGTCGTCCTTGAGGCAGCCGGGGTCGAACTGGAAGGGCTCGTCGCGCTTGCCGATGGGGGTGCCGTCGGCGTACTTGACGTAGCCGTAGAACTCGTACTTGCCCGCGGGCGAATCGCTGACCGCGACGGAGATCATCTTCGTGCCGCCCATGAAGTAGTAGAGGTAGTAGCGCCCGTCGTCGCCCACGACCATGTCGGGCGCGGCGAGGCCGTTGGTCACGCGGATCTTCGGCGCGGCGGGGTCCTGCTCCCGCTTATAGATGCAGCCGTGGTAGGTCCAGTTGCCGAGATCGTCCACCGGCGCCGACCAGCACACGTAGTCGCCCAGGCAGAAGTTGATGCCGTTGAACAGGTCGTGCGAGCCGTAGATGTACACACGCCCGTCTACGACGTGCGGCTCCGCGTCGGGAACGTATTCCCAGCTTGGCAGATAGGGGTTGAAGGCTTGCTTCGTTTTCATGGCAGTTTCCTTTCTATCCTCAATTTTTTAACTTTTTCCGTCATTTTGTCCTAACGTGAAGATACTTTATTATCATTCAAAAACCTAAAGTTGGAAATCAGAATTATTCGTTCCCCTGTCCGAAAAATTCGTACACTGTCTTGCGCCGCCGGGAGATTTATTATATAATAAGGAACTGTGCAGAAGTAAATTGTGCAAAGATGGCGTAGGATTTTTCGCCTGTAGCGAGGCGGAAAATCGCAGGAATACTTTGTGTATTTCAAGATTTGACAACGAAGCTACAGGAATATCGGTTACGGGCGGTGCTTACCATGCGCATTGAGACCTTGCAATATCTGCTCACGATCGCGGAGGCCGGTTCCATCACGAAGGCGGCGGAGGCGATCAACATACAAAAGACCTCGCTCTCCTCTGCGGTGCAGGCAGCGGAGCGCGAGCTGGGCTACGCGATCTTCACGCGCAGCGCCAGCGGGGTCACGCCCACGAAGGAGGGCGAGGAGGCGCTGCTGATCGCCTCGGAGATCGTGGAGCGCTACCGGAGTCTCGCCGCCATCGGCGCGGCGGAGAAGCCGTCGCTGTCTGTGAGCGTGAATTCTTCGATCAGCGAGCTGTTTTTCGCCGAAATTTACGCCAAGCTCTATCTCACGCTGCCCACCCTGCGTCTGCGCACCTACAAGATCCCGCCGGAGACCTTTCTCGCCACCCACAAGGCGCGGGACGATCTCCACGGGATCGCCATCGACTGCTGCCTCGAGCGGGAGCTTGCGCAGACCGAAGCGCTCGCGGAGAGACAGGGCTACCGGCTCGAGCGGCTCTCGGGCTTTCGGCTGATGGCCTACATCAACCGCGCAAACCCGCTGTCCAACTGCGAGGGCGTCACGCGGGAGATGCTGCGGGGGCAGAACTACCTTTTCGCGGTCGATCCGCTCAAATCCATCCCCCCGCGCAAGCCGATCTTTGACCGCAACTTCGTGGTTGCGGACGGCGGCGCCTACATCCCGCTGCTGCAAATCGTGAACACCACGGACACCATCGGCATCTTCCCGGAGTACAAGAACCTCCCCTTCAGCCCCGCCTTCAACGATTACACGGAGGTCATCCCCGTGCCCATCGTCGGCGAGATCGAGCCGGAGTGCAGCTACGCCGAGTGCCTCATCAGCCCCAGGAAGGCGCGCTTCTCCGCCGAAGAAAAGGCGTTTCTGGAGCTGATCCGAAGCGCCATCCACGATTAGGCATTTAATGCCTGGGCGCTACCTCGTCCGGCGGTCGTGGCCGGAGCTCCGGTAATAGCGCGCCTTATCCTCGTACATGGCCTGGTCGGCCAGGCGCGCCAGCTCCTGCGGGTCGAGCTCGGGGTGATCGGCGGCGCGCACGTAGCCAAGCGCCACGCTCAGCACGTAGTTGTGCACCTGCGTCCAGAGGGCGTTTCGCTCCTGAAAGCTCTCGATCGCCCATTGAAGCTGCTTCTCCTCGATCTCCAGCAGCGCCATGAACTCGTCGCCGCCGGTGCGGTACATCTTGCCGTATTGGTGGAAGGCCTCGATCATATTCTCCGCCATGCCCTGGATGAGTGCGTCGCCCATCTCGTGCCCGCGCGTGTCGTTGGCGGTTTTGAGCCCGTTTAAGTCCAGCGAGACGACGGTCTTGCGCTCCAGCTCGGCGTTATGCCGCAGGCGCAGCAGCTCGTCCTCGTAGGCGCGGCGGTTCGGAAGCCCGGTCAGCCGGTCGGTGTTGGCGTTTTTATGCTCGTCCGTAAGGCGCGTGGTCATGTGGTCGAGCAGCAAACCGATGCCCAGCGCGACGATCACCAGATAGAGGAAGACCGAAAACAGGACGGCGGGGATCCCCCGGTCAACGGCGCTGCGCTCCTGCACGACGATGATCTGCCGGTCGCTGCCGCGCAGGCTGAAATAGGCGGGCTTCCCGTCCTTCTCGCCGGGGAAGTTCACGGTGCTGCTGTGCGGCGGCTGCTCGCCGAGCCCGATATCTTCCAGCGTCGCGCCGACGTCCGCCGCCTGCGTCGCGGCCAGAATGACGCCGCCCGCGCGGTCAGCCACCAGAAGCTCAACGCCCTGGGTGGTGGGCATATCCGCGATCAGCGTCTGCAGCCAGACGGCGCGCTGCCCCTCCTCCATGGCGTTCTCCTCGGCCTTATGGCCGCGCAGGACGCTTTCGACCTTTCGGATCAGCGCGTCCGCGTCCTGATAGGCCTCCTGTCGGTTAAAAAAGGAGATCACCTGGTATTCGATCACAAGAAACGCGACCGATACAACGCAAATCAGGATCACCGGAAGCAAGCGCAGTGATTTCCCTTTTTCGCTCTCTTTTTTCATTCCTCAAGCCCTCTCACGTCCGCCCAAAGCGGGCGAATATTCCCACCTGTACTATATCACGCCGCGCGCCTGTTAATCAAGCACAATCTTCCGCCAAACGCGCATAACAACGAAAAGGGGCTGTGAAAAAACTCCGTTTTTTCACAGCCCCGGTTTTTGAGTTCTGAGATCTATTTTTTGACTTCTATCCGCATTTCGCGAAGCCGGCTTTCAGTAACCGTTCTCCTCAAAACTCAGCACTCAAAACTCAAAACCGACCGCCGGACTATCCGAAATAGTACGTCCCGTCTGTGAGCGGCTGTTCGTCCCAGGCGGCGCTGCTGCTGAAGAGCTGGACGATGTTGTTCCCGTCGTCGCAGTCGTGGATGCTGCAGGATACAAAGCGCACGTCCTCGCAGGTATCGAGCGAGGCGGCGGCGACGGAGCACTCGTAGATCTCCGTCTCCCGCAGGAGCATGCTCTCGCAGTTCCAGGCATAGACGCCGATCACACCGCAGCCGAAGAGCCCGCAGTCCTCTACGCGCACGCCCCGGCAGGAATCGAAGTCGAGGACGTTGCCCGCGCAGTAGCCCGGCTCCTCACTGTGCCCGGCGGTGAGACCGGACACGCCCACATCCTCACAGCCACGGAAGCTGAGCACCGCCGCGTAGCGGGGGCTTGCGCTCAGAAGCGTGCTGTCCTGCCCCGCGCCCGTGATCCACAGCCCGCTCAGCCCGCTCACGCAGAGCGTGTAGCCGTCGTAGCACTCCTCCCAGGCGTAGTATTCGCCGCCCGCCTTGCCGTAATCCGAAGCGCTTTTCAGATCGTACACGCCCGGGGCGAGCACGATGCAGGTATTCGGCGCAATGGCGGCGAGCAGCTCGTCCACGGTGCTGACGGCGACCTCGTCGGCGTTCTCCGGCTTGGTGACCTGCGCCGGTTCCGGCTCGCCGGGGCCGTCGTAGCTTGCGCGCGCAAGCTCCATGTGCTCAAGGTCGAAGCTGATGAGCTCCTCCCCGTCCGCGCCCCTGGCGAAGAGCGCCTGCACGCCGCTGTAAAAGCGCTCGTCCATGCGAAGCCTGAAGGCGCACTTGTCCACGGTCACGCTCCGCCCCTCGAGCAGGAAGACGGAACCGAGCACGCGGTTATCCTCCACCCGGCAGCCGAGCAGGTACACCTCGCTCGAGCGCTGGTTCTGCAAAATCTGATAGACGCGGTTGCCGGTGATCTCGCAGTTGACGAGGGCGAAGCCGACGCAGCGCTCGGTATAGACGAGGCTGCCCCCCGCGCCGACCTGGCTCAGTCCGCAGTCGCGCAGGGCGCAGTCCTCCAGGCGCAGGTCGCGGCAACTGTACGCGCTCACCGCGCTGTCGCTGCAGGAGTCGATGGTGGTATTGCGCAGGCTGAGCGCGCGGCAGCCCTCGGCCGTCACGCCCACAGAGCCACAGCCGAACAGGCGGCAGCCCTCCACCGTCACATCGTCACAGTCGTAGAGCCTGAGCACGCCCGCCGCGCAGCCGCCCGGCTCCGTCGTGTGTCCGAGGGTCAGCCCCTCGAGCGTAAGATCCCAGCAGCTGCGGAAGCTGACGACCTCCGCGTAGCGGGGTCTCGTGAGGATGCTCACCGCGCCCTGTCCGATCAGGCGCAGCCCCGGCACGTCGGAGACGACGAGCTGCGCCCCGCCGTAGACCAGCTCCCAGCGGTACGCGCCCCGCAGATCCTCCTCGCCGTAGCTTGCGGCGGTGCTCAGATCGTAGTCGCCCTCCCGCAGCACGATGGTGGCGTTCGGCGCGATGGCGGCGAGCAGCTCGTCCACCGTGCTGACCGCCACCGCCCCCTCGGGCAGCGGCTCCTCCGCCGGCGTCTCCACCGGCGCCTCCCCCGCCGTCGTACCGCAGCCGCAGAGCAGCGAGAGCGCCAGCAGCAGGCAGAGCAGAATCGAAAGTTGTTCCCGTTTCATTGTCCTGTCCTCCGTGATCGTTTTAGGAATTGTGCAGAAATAAATTGTGCAAAGATGGCGTAGGATTTTTCGCCTGTAGCGAGGCGGAAAATCGCAGGAATACTTTGTGTATTT
>CAJOFI010000076.1:28608-29048 GCA_905233595.1 uncultured Oscillospiraceae bacterium
CGGGCGCGCCGAGGCGAAGCGGCGCGAGCGTGAGCGCGCCCAGCCAGTCCGTCAGCCGCTGCACGAAGTCCGCGAAGGACTGCCCCGTGTAGTAGACCAGCAGAAAGTGACAGCACAGCCCCGCCGGGTCATAGTCGAGCAGCAGCTTTCGCACGTGCTTTTCGAGCTTGTCCCTGTCCAGCGCGGCGAGCTTCAGCGCCTCGACGATCGCGGGCTCACAGCCTTCGCGGCTGAGGTAAATGTCGATCTCCCCGGCGTCACGCCCGCCCGGGGAGCGCCCCTGCCGCTTCTGGTCAAAGGCGTCGGCGCCCTGCGCAAGCAGCAGGTCGCGCACGTAGTCGTTCATCGTGTTCTCCGAGCTCTCCCGGGAATAGGCGGCGTTCTCCGCCAGCATACGGCAGGCCTTGAGCAGCATGGCGCGGTATTCCTCCGCCGCGCCG
>CAJOFI010000077.1 GCA_905233595.1 uncultured Oscillospiraceae bacterium
TCCAGCTTCGGCGTCTACCGGCAAATTTCCGCCGGCTCTGCGTTGCAAAAGTTTGAAATACACAAAGTATTCCTGCACTTTTGCGCCTTGATCCGACGATAATTTGCTCGGCATCCGCTCTCGCCGGATTTAATCAGCGCTTCCCTAAAAACTGAAAACGAAACTCCATGCTTCCGAAAAACTGCGTTTTTCAGGAGCATGGAGTTTAAATATGTTATCCGACGCTTTCAAATTCCGCCGTGATCTCTTTTGCCGGCGCCGCCGTGCAGAGGCTCACGAGCACGATCGCGAGGCTTGCCAGCAGGAAGGCGGGCAGCAGCTCGTAGATGTCCCACACGCCGCCGAGGGGGCGCACGAGGTATTTCCACAGGAAGATGGATACGCCGCCCGTGAGCATCCCGGCGATCGCGCCCTTGGCGTTGCAGCGCTTCCAGAACAGGGAGAAGAGCATGATCGGCCCGAAGGTCGCGCCGAAGCCCGCCCAGGCGAAGGACACCACACGGAAGATGGAGCTGTTGGGGTCGCGGGCGAAGAAGGCCGCGATCAGCGCCACGCCGATGACGCCGAGGCGCGCGATGAGCAGGTTCTGCTTATCCGTGAGCTTCACGCCGAACACGTCCGTCAGGAGGTTGTGCGTGATGCCGGAGGCGGCGGCGAGAAGCTGCACGTCGGCGGTGGACATCGTCGCCGAGAGGATGCCCGCGAGGATGACGCCCGCGACGATGGCGAAGAACACGCCGCTCTTGCTCATGGCGGCGGCCGCCCGCACGATGACGGACTCAGCCTCCGAGCTGCTGGCGAAGCCCTCAATGACGCCGGCGTTGACCATGCCGTAGCCCACGATGCCGATGACGACCGCGACGCCGAGGCTCACGACCACCCAGATCGAGGCGATGCGGCGGCTGGTGGTGAGCATTTTTTCGTCCTTGGTCGCCATGAAGTGGATCAGCACGTGGGGCATACCGAAGTAGCCCAGCCCCCACGCGAGGGTGGAGACGATGGCGATCGCCCCGTACGAGCCGGGGGCGGAGGCCGTGATGCTGGTGCTCGCGAAGAGATCGAGATAGCCCGGCAACGCGCGCGCGTTTTCAAGGACGCTTCCCCAGCCGCCCGCGCTGTGGACGCCGAAAATGAGGATCACCACGAGGGCGAAGGTCATCATCAGGCTCTGGATCAGGCTCGTGATCGAGGCCGCCATGAAGCCGCCCATCGTGCAGTAGGCGACGATCACGACCGCGGAGACGAGCATGGTGGGCAGATAGTCCCAGCCGAACATGCTGTTGAAGAGCTTGCCGCAGGCGACGAAGGCCGAGGCGGTGTAGGGCACGAAGAAGATGATGATGACGAGCGCGCCGATGCTCTCAATGAGGCGGCTGCCGTCCCGGAAGCGGCGGGAGAGGTAGTCCGGCACGGTGATCGCGCCGAGCTTCTCCGAGTAGAGGCGCAGGCGCTTTGCCACCAGCAGCCAGTTGAGATAAGTCCCGGCGGCAAGGCCGATGGCCGTCCAGCTCGCCTCCGCCACGCCGCAGAAGAGCGCGAGCCCCGGCACGCCCATCAGCAGATAGGCGCTCATGTCCGAGGCCTCGGTGCTCATGGCGGTGACGATGGGGCCGAGCTTCCGCCCGCCCAGATAGAAGTCCGCGCTCGAGCTGTTGCCCTGCGAATGGCGATAGCCGATGTAGATCATGCCCGCGAGGTAGACCACGATGGAGATCAAAATGCAGACGTTGGCGGCTGTCATAAAATCACGCTCACTTTTTTGTGGATTATGCTTAAAGTATAGCGGTTTTTTTCGCGGAAGCAAGCGCGAAAAGGCGGAAAAGCGCTTGCAATCGGCAAAAAATTCCGTATAATAGAAATGGATTTAATTTTGTTCATGCTTGCATGAAAGGAATTCATATTATGAAGCTCTCCAAGTACGAAGCCCTCGCCGCCGTCATCGAGCACGGGAGCCTGACCCGCGCCGCCGAGGCGCTCAAGTGCACGCAGTCGAATCTGAGCCACAGCCTCGACAGTCTGGAGAAGGAGCTGGGCTTCCCGCTGCTGAAGCGCGGGCGGGGCGGCGCCCGGCTCACGGCGGAGGGCGAGCGGCTCATGCCCGCGGTGCGCGCGCTGCTCGCGAGCGCCGAGCAATTGAGCCAGACCGCCGCCGCCATCCGCGGGCTCGACACCGGCACCGTGCGCATCGGCGCCTTCACCTCCGTGGCGGTGCACTGGCTGCCGGGGGTTTTGAAGGAGTTCCAGGCCGACTATCCCGGGGTGGACTTCAAGCTCTTAAACGGCGACTATCACGACGTAGAGCAGTGGCTGGAGGACGGGAGCGTGGACATCGGCTTTGTGAACCTCCCCTGCGCGCTCGACTGCGAGTGCGTCACGCTGATGGAGGATCGCCTGCTCGCGATCCTCCCGCCGGACAGCCGCTTTGCAAGCTACCCCCGCTTCCCGCTCGTCGAGTGCGAGACCGAGCCCTTCATCAGCCTTCTCGAGAGCTCCGACCACGACGCCCGCCGCGCCCTCGAGAGCGCCGGGGTGCAGCCGAACGTGCGCTTTTACACCAAGGACGATTACGCCATCCTCGCCATGGTCGAGCAGGGGCTGGGCATGAGCATCATGCCGGAGCTGCTGCTGAAGGGCCGGCACGACCGGCTGCTCATCCTCCCGCTCGTGCCGGAGGCCAGGCGCACCATCGGCATGGCCATCGCCGCCTCGGAAAAGGCCGGCCCCGCCACGCGCAGATTCGCCGATTACGTGGTGCGCTATGTGAAGGAAAACGCCTGATCCGAGTTTTTCGTCGTTTTGACGGTGCAAAATGTGGCCGGAGGATTTGACATTGTGCATTTCATGGGCTAAAATAGCAATACACCAACCTATTATAATATGAGGTGAAAAGATGTATAAAGTAGTGACCAAGCGTTTTTTGAACGACGCCAAGACGATCTGTCTTTTTGAGATCGAGGCGCCGCTGATCGCCCGTCACGCCCAGGCAGGCCAGTTCGTGGTCTTCCGTCTGGACGAGAAGGGTGAGCGCGTTCCCGTCTCCGTCGCGGGCTATGACCGCGAGAAGGGCACCGTGACCGTCATGGTGCAGGCCGCCGGGCGCACCACCAAGATGCTCCATACCGTGGAGCAGGGCGACGTGATCTCCGACATCGTCGGGCCTCTCGGCAGGGCGACCGAGATGGAGGGGCTCAAGAAGGTCTGTGTCGTCGGCGGCGGCGTGGGCTGCGCCATTGCCTACCCCATCGCCAAGGAGATGCACGAAAAGGGCATCGACGTGACCTTCATCGCGGGCTTCCGCTCTGCGGACATCGTGATCCTAAAGGAGGAGCTCAAGGCCGCCTCCGACAAGCTCATCATCGCGACCGACGACGGCTCCTACGGGGTGAAGGGCTTCACCACCGTGTTCCTCAAGAACGAGATCGAAGAGAACATCAAGCAGAACAAGCCGCAGTTTGACCGCGTGATCGCCATCGGCCCGGACATCATGATGAAGTTCCTCGCCGACGTGACCCGCCCCTACGGCATCAGCACCATCATCTCCCTCGACCCGATCATGGTCGATGGCACCGGCATGTGCGGCTGCTGCCGCGTGATCGTCGGCGGCGAGACGAAGTTTGCGTGCGTGGACGGCCCCGACTTTGACGCGCATCAGGTGGATTTTGACTCGCTCATCAAGCGCGCCGCCTTCTACAAGGACGAGCAGGACGAAGCGGCCAGGCACATCTGCCGCATCACGGGAGGTAAGAGAAATGGCTAATACGAAAGTGAACATGAGCCTCACCAAGGCGACCATGCCCGAGCAGGATCCCGTCATCCGCGCCACGAACTTTGACGAGGTGGCTCTGGGCTACGACGCCGAGACCGCGATGAAGGAGGCGGCTCGCTGCCTCGACTGCAAGAACTCCCCCTGCCGCAGCGGATGTCCCGTCGCGGTGAAGATCCCCCGCTTCCTCGAGAAGGTGCGCGACGGGGACTTTGACGCCGCCTACGACATCATCACCTCCACCAACTCCCTGCCCGCCGTCTGCGGCCGCGTCTGCCCGCAGGAGAAGCAGTGCGAATCCAAGTGCGTGCGCGGCATCAAGGGCGAGAGCGTCGGCATCGGCCGTCTCGAGCGCTTCGTGGCCGATTACCACATGGCCAAGGAGAACAAGCCCGCGCCCACCGCGCCCGCGTCCAACGGGCACCGCGTCGCGGTCATCGGCTCTGGCCCGGCGGGGCTGACCTGCGCGGGCGACCTGCGCAAGCTCGGCTATGACGTGACCATTTTCGAGGCCTTCCACAAGTCCGGCGGCGTGCTGGTCTACGGCATCCCGCAGTTCCGTCTGCCGAAGGAGATCGTCGCGGCGGAGATCGCGAACCTCGAGCAGATGGGCGTCAAGATCGTCAACAACGCCATCATCGGCAAGTCCATCACCGTGGACGAGCTGTTTGAAGACGGCTTTGAGGCCGTGTTCATCGGCTCCGGCGCGGGTCTGCCCCAGTTCCTGCACATCCCCGGCGAGAACCTGCTGGGCGTCTACTCCGCAAACGAGCTGCTCACCCGCACGAATCTGATGAAGGCCTACCGCCCTGATTACGACACGCCCATCAAGCAGTTCAAGCGCGTGGCGGTCGTCGGCGCGGGCAACGTCGCGATGGACGCGGCGCGTGTGTCCAAGCGCCTCGGCGCGGAGCACGTCTACATCGTCTACCGCCGCGGCGCGGACGAGCTGCCCGCCCGTAAGGAAGAGGTCGAGCACGCCGAGAGCGAGGGCATCGAATTCAAGCTTCTGAACAATCCCTGCGCGATCCACGGCGACGAGAACGGCCATGTGACCGGCATTGAGTGCATCAGGCAGGAGCTGGGCGAGCCCGACGAGAAGGGTCGCCGCAAGCCCGTCGGACGTGGACACCGTCGTTATCGCCATCGGCACCAGCCCCAACCCGCTGATCCGCAACACCACGGCGGGTCTGGAGTTTACGAAGAAGGGCGGCATCCAGGCGGACGAGGGCGGCGTGACCTCCCGCGAGGGCGTCTTCGCCGGCGGCGACGCGGTCACCGGCTCGGCCACCGTCATCCTCGCCATGGGCGCGGGCAAGGCCGGCGCCAAGAGCATCGACGAGTATATCAAGAGCAAGGCGTAAGCGCTTGGGGAGGTGAAAAACTCCCCATCAGCCGCCCGCGCAATATAATCCAATATCCCGAAAAAAAGCACGGCGAAGTCGTAATGAACTGCGGATTCGCTGTGCTTTCTTACCGGGCGTCGAACAGCCGCCCCTGCGGCGAGCAGCTTTGCATTTTGGCTATGTACACTTTTTGAAAGCTGTGGTATACTGTTCCTACAAAGAAAGCAGAGCGCCCTGCGGGGCGCTCTGCGAAGGATGGTTCATAACACGAAAAAGGAGGCTTTTATCATGGCTACTGCGCATAACAGCGCGGAAAAGGGAGCGTTCGCCAAAACCGTTCTGATGCCCGGGGATCCCCTGCGCGCAAAGTGGATCGCCGAGACCTTCCTGGAGGATGCCAAGCTCGTCAACAACGTGCGCGGCGTCCAGGGCTATACCGGCACCTATAAGGGGGTTCCGGTCAGCGTGATGGGTTCCGGCATGGGCATGCCCTCCATCGGCATCTATTCCTATGAGCTTTTCACACACTACGACGTGGACAACGTCATCCGCATCGGCTCCGCCGGCGCGCTCAGCGCGGAGCTCAAGCTGCGCGACGTGGTGGCCGCCATGGGCGCCTGCACCGACTCCAACTTCGCCGCGCAGTACCGCCTGCCCGGCACCTTTGCGCCGATTTGCAGCTATGAGCTGCTCAGCCTCGCCGTCGAGAGCGCCGGGGAGCTGGGGGTGCACATGCCCGTCGGCAACGTGGTCAGCTCCGACGTCTTTTACAATGCGGCCGCGTCCTCGATGGAGTGGGCCAAGATGGGCTGCCTCGCGCTGGAAATGGAGGCGGCGGCGCTCTACTGCAACGCGGCCTACACCCATAAGCGCGCGCTGACCGTCTGCTCGATCTCCGACAGCCTTGTCACCGGGGAGGAGCTGGACGCCGCCGAGCGCCAGAGCAGCTTCACCAACATGGTGAAGATCGCGCTGGAGATCGCCGTAAAGGCGACAAAGCTCAAAGACCTCAGCGCCGATTCCGGTTTTTAGACAGGATCCTCCGAGACGCGGTCTCGGAGGATCTTTTTTAGAGCTGCCCTTAGAATTACGCTTCCCCCAGCGGGGGAAGGACACGCATAATTGTTCTTTTTTTGCACAGGACTGAATCGTTACGATTTCTTTTGACCCTTCTCAGCCCTGCTCGGGCTCGTCGTAGTCGAGCTCCATGCGAAAGACGGTGCTGTCGTTCACGCCCTCGACGTAGCAGCGCCCGCCCTCTGAACCCCAGGAGACGCGCATGCTCTGCCCCTCGCGAATTTCGCTCTGGTGCTCGGTGACGATGCGCCGGGGGTGCTGCCCCGCGCGGCCGAGGCAGGCCTCGGCGAGATCGTAGTAGCGGGTGTTGTTCATGTGCCCGTTCGTGTCGAGCACAGCCGCCGTCACCGTGTAGTCCATGCTCTCCGTGAGCGCAAGCTTCGCCGGGGCAGGGGGGCGGCGCTCCTCAAGGCCGGTCGCCAGAGCCTCCAGCACGATGCCGTGCTCCTCGGGGACGACCATTTTTCGCGTCGCGCGATCCACCACCGCCCAGACGCTGCTCGCCGAGACGATGCAGGCGCCGCTCTGCTCCAGAAGGCGGTAAAAGCGCGGCATCATGCCGTGGCGCGTGCTGCCCGGCCAGGTCTGCAGGCGCAGCGCCTCGCCCTCGCGCGGCCAGCGCTCCACGCGCACGAGATAGCGCAGCACCACCCACATCAGCCCCTTGCGCTCCAAATCGTCCCCGCTTAAATGCAGCGGGACGCACTGGGCGTTCGCGACGTCCTGCAGCCACAGAAACAGCCCCCGCGTAGAAAGCCCCGAGGACGGGGCGGAAAGTTGTTGTTCGTAAATATCCATGCGCAACCCCCAAGTTAGCGAAAACTTAAAACTGAAGACTGAAAACTGAAGAATGAATCATTGCGGTGTCGCTTCGCGACGTATTATAATCGTCCCCGAAGGGGACACCATAACTATTGAGCAGCTCTAAAAAACGCCTGCCCGGCGCTGCCCGGCTTTTTGTGCAAAAAACTTGAAATACACAAAGTATTCCTGCGTTTTTTTGCCCTTCAAGCTGAGGCAAAATCTCTCGGCACATCACCAGACCTGAGTTTTTAGAGCTGCCCTATTCATTTAATATACAACGTGTAGTACCCGTACCGCTCACCGGTATAGCCTGCCTGCTCCAGCGCTCAGCCCTCGCGGGGGCTGATCGTCCCGGCGAAGAGATAGCGGTCAAAGCAGCTTGCGCGCAGATAGGCGGCGGGATAGTTTTCGTAGCGCGCGCTCTCGCGGAAGACGGCGGGCTCGGTCTGCGCGTAAAAGAGCACCTCGGGATAGTACACGTCCGAGGAGAGGACGATCGCGCCGTCATAGCGCTGCGCCGCCGCGAGCGCATCCTCCAGCCCCCAGGCGAAGCTTGCGCGCAGGCGGGCGTTGTAATCGGTGAAGTAGAAGTGCGTAAAAAAGGCGAAGAACACGAGATAGCCAGCCGTCACGAGCGGCAGCAGCCTCACGCGGAAGCGGCCGCAGAGCCAGCTCACGCCCTCCCCGGCGAAGAAGATCAGCGGCGGGAAGAGGACGTTCACGCGGTTGACGTTCACCGACACCGTGAGCCCCAGCAGCAGCGCCGCTAAAAGCTGCATAAGCATGAGCGCCATCGCATCAAAGCCCCGCGCGCGCCGGAAAAAGCCCCACAGCCCCAGCAGAACGAAAACGCCCGTGCAGGGGTAGAGTAGCCCGAAGCTGCCCGCGTAGTTCCACCACAGCCCGTCCGACTGCGTCCAGAGCAGGGTGAAGAGGGTCTTCGCGTTTTCCGGGACGTGCCGCAGGCTGAGCTCACCGGAGCGCAGGTACAAAAGCTTCGGCACGGAGAAGAGCGGTGTGCGGATGCTCTCCATCCAGCCGAGGTTCACCGCCAGAAACAGCAGCAGCGGCAGCGCGAGCGCCAGAAGCAGCAGCCCGCCGCCCAGCAGGTGCCGGTCGAGGGGGAGGCGTTTGTGCGCTGCGCAGTAGAGCAGCATCGCAAGCAGCATCAGCGGCACGAAGGGCCAGATCGTGGCGTAAGCATAGAGCGAGAGACCGTAGAAAAGCCCCGACAGCCAGAAAAAGCGGCTGTCGTCCAGACCGCGCAGGAAGAAGTACAGCCCGAAGAGCAGAAAGCCCGGCGCGAGGTTCGATTCCAGCCCCCAGCGGCTGAGCAGCACGTGCCAGGGGCAGACGGCGAGCAGCAGCATGGTCACGAG
>CAJOFI010000078.1 GCA_905233595.1 uncultured Oscillospiraceae bacterium
TTGAAATACACAAAGTATTCCTGCGATTTTCCGCCTCGCTACAGGCGAAAAATCCTACGCCATCTTTGCACAATTTATTTCTGCACAGTTCCTTAATGATTCATTTTACATGATTCATTTTTCATTATTTATCAGTTCCATCAGCTTATCGCAGAGCTGGTCGTAATCGTAGGTTCCGAGCACCTTGCCCTTTTTGAAGAGCAGGCCCCTGTCCTTGCCGCCGGCGATGCCGTAGTCGGCCTCGCGCGCTTCGCCGGGGCCGTTGACGACGCAGCCCATGACCGCGACGGTGATGTCCCTGTCGAGGTTGCGCACCAGCCCATCGACCTTGTTGGCAAGGCCGATGAGGTCGATCTCCGTTCTGCCGCAGGTGGGGCAGGAGACGAATTTCACGCCGCCCTTGCGAAGCCCCGCCGCCTTCAGGATCGCGATGCCCGCCGAGACCTCCTTCACGGGGTCTGCCGTGAGGGAGACGCGGATGGTGCTGCCGATGCCCTCGTTCAGGAGCGTTCCGATGCCGACGGCGGACTGGATGGTGCCGTTCCATTCGGTGCCCGTCTCGGTGACGCCGAGGTGCAGCGGGTAGGGGAATTCCTCCGCCGCCATGCGGTAGGCCGCCACGGTGAGCGGCACGGTGGAGGACTTGAGCGAGAGGCAGATGTCCTCAAAGCCGAACTTCGTCAGCAGCGCGGCGTGCCCCTTGGCGCTCTCGACCATGGCCTCCGGGCAGGGGTGACCGTATTTTTCGAGCAGGCGCTTTTCGAGCGACCCGGCGTTCACGCCGATGCGGATCGGGATGTGCCGCGCCTTGCAGGCGTCCGCCACGGCCTTGACGTTCTCCTCCCCGCCGATGTTGCCGGGGTTGATGCGGATCTTGTCGATGCCGCGCTCCGCGCAGAGCAGGGCGAGGCGATAGTCAAAATGGATATCCGCCACGAGCGGCACGTCCACCCGCTCCTTGATCTTGTCGATGGCGAGGGCGGCGCGCTCGTCCGGCACGGCGAGGCGCACGATCTCGCAGCCCGCCGCGCGCAGAGCCTTGATCTGCTCGACGGTCGCTTCTACGTCCCAGGTCTTGGTGTTGCACATGGACTGCACCGAAACCGGCGCGCCCCCGCCGACGCGCAGCCCGCCTACCTGAATCTCTCTTGTCTTCTCTCGTGTAAACATGGCATCCACGCTCCTGTGTTCATATTCTAATACCACAGTATAGCACAGCCCCCCGCGCTTCGACAAGCAGGAGTTTTTCGCGCGAGCCTGCGCAGAAAAATCGGGCAAGTCCGTACCGGTGAAGGCCGCGGATTTGCCCGATCCTATCTGAGGCTGGGAAAAACTGAAAATTGAAGGCTATAGTCGCAAGGTGAGGATCTGGCTATATGCTTCCCCCTCGAGGGGGAGCCATACGCCCCAATCCTGTATTGGTATGCAGTTGATGAAGTCCTCACTTTACGACTGACGCCAAACTGAAAACTGACTACCGCTGTTCGTTGACGTAGATATTCGCCTTGCTCTGCACGAGGCGGGCGACCTCCTCGGGGCTCTTTTGCCCGGCGAAGTAGGCCTGCGCCTGCTCGGTGACGATGGTGGAGATGCTGTCGTTGCTCTCGGCGACCTTGGTGGTCGTGTTGATGACGTCGAGCAGCTTGTCGGCCTGCTCCTGGCTCAGCGCGTAGATCTCGTATACCGTACCGTCGCCGAAGCCGATGCCGCCGCGGGAGATCTGGATCTTTTCGCCGTTTTCGTCGAGGAGGTAGTTGCCGTTTTCGTCCTTCTCATACTCGGCGGTCATGGCCTGCTTGAGCTTCTCGTCGAAGACCCTGCGGATGACGGGCAGGCCGTACTGGCTCTGCTGGTAGTCCTCGCTGAGGATGCTGCGGATGAACTCCCAGGCCGCGTCCTTGTTGCGGCAGTTCGCGCTCATGGCGAAGGCGCCCTCGGAGAGCGTGAGCATGTTGCCGACGCCGTTGTTGGTCGGCCAGCCGATATAGGTGCTGCTGCCGCCGAAGTACATGTCGTTGTAGAGGATATCGTCAAAGCTGTAAACGCCGGCCTGCATCAGCATCTGGCGCCCCTCGGCGATGCGCTTGAGGCTGCTCTCGTCCTCGCTCCAGTCGTAGTTCTCCCAGTCGAAATCCGCCTGGAAGGAGTTGGCAAACTCCAGCAGATCGACAAACTCCTGGCTGTCAAAGCTGCACTTGCCGTGGCTCCAGTCCACAAAGTCGTCCATATCCAGGGCGAGCAGGCTGTTTAACACCTGGCCGCGGGTGGTGTACTGGTCAAGCGGGGTGCAGCCCTCGGGCATGGAGGCGAGGGCGGCCTTGAACTCGTCGTAATTCCAGCCCGGCGTGTCGCCCACGACGGAGCTTGCGCCGATGAGCCCCTGCACGGAGAAGCTCGGGCAGATGCGGTAAAGCCCGCCGTTGTAGCTCATGCCCTCGAGCACCGTGGGGAAGAAATCGTCGCGGCTCAAATCCTTATCCGCGTCGAGATAGGGGTAGAGGTCTTCCAAAAGCCCCTTCGCCGCAAGCTGGCTGAAGGGCAGGCCGTTTAAGGAGAGGATGTCGGGGATCTTGCCGGAGAGAAGCTCGGTGGTGAACTTCGTCAGCCCCGCCGTGTAATCGTCCTCGGTATTGTACTCGGAGTAGTCCTGCAGCTCAATGCGCACGGTATCGCTCTTGCGGTTAAACTCAATGAGCTTGTCGCTCAGGTCGTAGGGCAGGTACATGACCGCGAGGGAGAGCGTCTCCTTCTTCGGCAGGCTCTCCGCCGGGACGAGGGAGAGCGTGACGAACTCGGTGTCGCGCTTCGTGCTCTCGCCGCGCCAGTAGTTCTTCATCATCACGCCGGTGATCGTGCCGTCGGGAGCGATGTTGACGCCGTTCATGTAATCGCCGTTGATGTCGCAGTTGATCCAGTTGAGGATCTTTTCGCTCTCACCGGTCTCGAGCTTGATGCCGTAGAGGTTCGAGCCGCTGCGGTAGCAGAGGTCATAGTCCCCGCCGCCGGGCATGAGGTCGTAGGCGTTGCCGGGGAGCGCGAGCTTCTCGCCAAAGCTGCCGCTCTCAGCATCAAGCAGGCGAAGCTCCATCCCGTTGTTGCCCCAGAGCGTCACGCCGAGACGGCCGTCCCTGAGGCGCACGACGCTGTTGAGGTAATCGTCGGCCTCGAGCTGATAGGCGACCTGCCCCTCCGGCGTGATGGCGAAGAGGGCGGAGTCGTTCACGACCAGCAGGTTCCCCTGCTCGTCCAGATAGAGATTGCGGGAGTAGAAATAGGTGTCCTCGCCGAATTCGTAGTCCACGGGATTGCTCTGCAGCTCGGTGCCGTCGGTGTCGAGGCGGCGGACGAAGTACTGGTGCTCATAGCGCCACTTGTCCCAACTGTCCTCGCGCCCCAGCTCGCTCTTGTCGCCGTCGAACCAGTTGACGTAGACCTGCTCAAGCGTGAGGAGCTTCCCCTGCGAGTCGAGCGTGACGCCGACAAGCTCGCTGCTGGAGTTGTAATTGACGCGGTTTTGCGTGTCCTCCTCGCCCTTGAGCGGGACAAAGCCCTCCAGCTTGTTGATCTTCCCCGCGCTCGTGACGAAGTAGAGCGAAGGGCCGTAGAGGTCGAGCTGCCCCTCGTATTCGACGACCTCGTCCTCAGCCGGCTCGCGCACGCCGATCTTGCCGTAGCTCGTGGCGTAGAAGCCGTTCTCGGTGTAGGCAAAGGGCGTGAGACTCAGATCCTCGGGCGTCTCGATGGGCGTGAAGCTCGCGGTGTAGACCATCTCGCCGGAGGGCGTGTCCTCGGTCTTTTCCCCCGTCTCGCCCCCGGCGCCGCAGGCCGCGAGGCTCAGCGCCATCGCCAGCACCAGCAGCAGGCAGAGCAGGGAGGGGATATTGCGGAAATTCCGGATATTCTTCTTCATATAAAACCTCCTGATGTAAAAGTGAAGGGTGAAAAGTGAAGGGTGAAAGGTTATGGAGTCCCCTTCGGGGACATATTTTTATTCGTCGCGAAGCGACGCCATAACGATTCACTATTCATTTTTCACTCGCATTATAGCACATCCCCTCCCGACTGTATCTTAAGATTCCTTAAATCTTTTTTCGCCTGTTTGTTTTGCTTCAAAAATGTGATACAATGGCGGCAGATAAAAAACAAGACATGGAGGTTCAAGCTATGGCTGCGCTCTCCCGTATTCTGATCGTGGACGACGATCCGGATATCCGAAACGTGCTCTCCCTACTATTAAAAGATACATATCACGTCGCCGAGGCCGCCGACGGGGCGGAGGCTCTGCGTTACGTCAGGGCCAACCCCGACACCGACCTCGTGGTGCTCGACGTGATGATGCCCGGGATGGACGGGCTGGAGACCTGCGAGAAGCTGCGGGAGCACTCCAACGCCCCGGTGCTCTTCCTCACCGCCAAGTCCGCCGAGCGCGACCGCGTCGCCGCCTATCAGAGCGGCGGGGACGATTTCCTCTCCAAGCCCTTCTCCCAGGCGGAGCTGCTGGCGAAGATCTCCTCCCTGCTGCGGCGCTATCAGCAGTATCGCGGCAAGCCCGCCACCACCCTCACGATCGAGGGGCTGGAGCTCGACCTCGCCGGGCGCGGCGTGAAGGCAAACGGCAAGGCCGTGTCGCTTACGGATACGGAGTACGCCATATTGGAGTATCTGGTAAAAAATCGCGGGCAGGTCGTCACCGCCGCGGAGCTGTATGAGGCCGTGTGGGGGGAGAAGTTCCTCTCCGGGTCGGGGAACACCGTGATGGTGCATGTGCTGAACGTGCGCCGCAAGATCGAGGAGAACCCCTCCAAGCCGAAGATCCTCCGCACCGTCTGGGGGAGGGGTTATCAGATTGAC